>JAYTLA010000090.1:0-13748 GCA_043729825.1 Ferruginibacter sp. | reverse complement strand
ATTTATAGAAATATAACTCTTATCCGCTCTTCCTTTTTTAAATTCTACAATACCATCTGTAAGTGCAAAAATGGTAAAATCTTTTCCAAGACCAACATTTTTACCAGGATGATAAACAGTACCACGTTGACGAACAATAATGTTTCCTGCAATGGCAGTTTGACCACCAAATATTTTTACACCAAGTCTTTTACTTTGTGAATCGCGACCGTTTTTAACCGAGCCTTCACCTTTTTTGTGTGCCATTTTTTAAACTTTTGTTTTTTTAATTTTTTAATACTTCACTGCGATTGGCAGGCTGAATTTCAAAAAATCAATTATGCAATTGCAGTTACCTTGATGTGAGTATACTGCGTACGATGTCCGTGTTTTTTACGGAAACCTTTTCTTCTTTTCATTTTAAAAGCAATTACTTTTTCGCCCTTTACAAGCTCATTAATAATTTCTGCTTTCACTACTGCTTTACTACCTAAAGTAGCATCGCTACCTGTAGATGTTAAGAGTACATCTGTAAATTCTACTGAATCTCCAGTTTTTCCCTCTAAATGAGGAACGTATAAGCTGTCGCCTGCTTTCACTTTGAATTGCTGACCAGCTATTTTTACAATTGCTAACATATCTAGACCAAATTTTGGACTGCAAAAGTAAGGTTTTTTACTTTAATAAGACCAAGTATCTAAAGATTATTATCTTTTCGCCTGTTTGATAATACTTTACAAGTAGATTTGGTTTGATTTTCAGGTATTTGGACGCAAGCAGCTGCACATTTTTCAACTTCGGTCCCGCTATACGCTACTCCCTACACCAAAGTGTAGGGATCGCTTCTATCGGGCGTAGATTTTCATCGGTAAACCATTATTCATCTTTTATGATGCATGCTGGCATTACTCTATTATATAGCTCATCATCATTTCATCTATATATCTATCCTCACTTTTAAAGTGCGTAAATTTTCTAAGCACGCCTTCTTCTTCAAAACCACATTTTTTATACAATGCAATGGCTTTTGCATTTTGTACCCCTGCACTAAGTTCTATTCTTTTAATACCAGTTTGTTTTGCTAGCTCAATAATACTTAAAAGCATTTTTGTGCCCAATCCTTTTCCTGCAAATGTTGGATCAATAGCAAAACTACCCAAATATGCCACATGCGCACTCCTAAATGTTTGAGGTATTAATTTAAACATACCCACAGGTTCATTATTTTCTTCATATAAATAAAAAATATCAGTTGCAATAAGTTTTTCAAAAATGGGTTTAAAATCATCGGCACTCATTTGCTCATACAATAAATGAGGATTTATTATTGGGTGCATATACATCTCATACGCAAAATCAAAATCTGCTAATGTTGCTTTTCTATACATGTTGTAAAATTAATCTTAAAATACATCATTAAAAAAAACGCCAACAAATTTCTGTTGGCGGTTTTTTTTACGATAAATTGATAACTTACAAAATCGTACTTTTAAAACTTAGCACTTTTGGTAGTTCGTTTTGAATGGTTAAAGTAATAGTTTTCTATAAATTCCAAAATAATTATCGAAAACTAATGGCATAATTTTATATTCTACTTGCGTTTATAAAATATACAAAACCTATTTATTATCTAAGGCTTTATTGTTTTTTTAAATAAGAGCACATAACCATCCACGGTTTTTCGATGTTTATTTATTTGCAAAGGTTTTATCATGTAGTATTCAGAAAAGCGAGGTATAAAATCGTAGCTTATTACATTTCCATCTACATCTCCCCACATTTTTTTTTGATAAACAACTTGTTTCTCATTCCAATCAAACATACGTACTTCGTATAACCTCGAAGAAAAATCGCCAATAAAAACAACACGATACCAAGTGCCATCTGTAAGCGGAAGTATAACTGGAAACTCATATTGACTTTCCATTACAATTGCCTTTTCTTTAATTGTAGAAAAACCTTGTTGTTGAAATAATAATTTTATACTATCTGCTTGGGTTTGTAAATTTCTTGTTGATTTATTTGTGTAATAGACGTCTGTTTGAGCTTTTACATAAACGGAGAGCGGCATAGTAAAGGTTAACAATACTATTAATTTTTTTAGATTCATTCTATAGGGGGTGTTAGGGAATTGGAAGATATATTAAATTTTGATAATTATAAAAAAATTTTAATATTAATTTTTTTGGTATGTGTAAGGCTATTTATATATGTTATTTTATGAGTTTATTAAAAATGTTTATTTGATTTTCTTAGATATAGAATTCGTTAAATAATTATGTTTTATTTTTTTTATGCTAATTTTATGTGTTCAAAACTTAAGTGTAAAAATTAAAACGAATATTTATGACAGGAGAAATAATGATGGTATCCTTAATCTTTATGGGCTTAGGCATGCTAGCACAATACAAATTAAAAAGTAAATTCAAGGAATATAGTAATGTACCTACTTCTACAGGCATGAGTGGAAAAGAGGTAGCAGAAAAGATGCTAAGAGATAATGGCATATTCGATGTACAAGTTGTATCTGTTGGTGGCTTTTTAAGCGATCATTATAACCCAACAAATAAAACTGTAAATCTTAGTCCCGATGTATTTGAAGGAAGAACAGTATCTGCAGCAGCAGTAGCCTCACACGAATGTGGGCATGCGGTACAACATGCCACTGCATATAGTATGCTTACTATGCGTAGCAAAATGGTACCCGCAGTAAAAATTAGCAGCACACTTTCTCAATGGGTAATAATGGCTGGAATTGGTATGATGGGTTTTGGTGGTGGCAGTCCAAAAATTTTATTGGCAGGTATTATTTTATTTGCAGCCTCTACGTTATTTTCTGTAATTACATTGCCAGTAGAGTTTGATGCAAGTAAACGTGCTTTGGTATGGTTAGATAGTGCTCGTATTACAACCGATGATGAGCACACAAAAGCAAAAGACGCACTTAAATGGGCCGCTATGACCTATGTAGTAGCAGCACTTGCTTCTATTGCAATGCTTGTGCAATATGTATTAATATATATGAATAGAAGTAGAGACAATTAATTTCTATAGCAACTACTTTATTAAAATAGCCCATTATTTTTCTTGAAAAATAATGGGCTATTATTTTTTTTGGGTAATTAACTTAGATGATAAGTTAGTATTAATTTACCTTCTGTATAAATTAAGCAAGTTTAAATATCTTTAAAGCATAATTTTAAACATTCACACTTATTACCTCATACAATTTTTCTACTTCTATTGGCTTGCGCAAAAAACCATTAAAATATTTACTATATTCTAGTTGCATTTTGGCAGTAATATCAGCCGTTAAAGCATAAATAGTTGTTGTATTGTTTGGGTTATTTTCTTTTCGTATTTCTATGGTTGCATCATATCCATTTTTTTCGGGCATATGTATATCCATAAAAATAATATCGTATTTTTTTGTGCTGGTTTTTTCTACAGCCTCGGCACCATCTTTTGCCCAGTCGGGTATTATGCCCCATTTCGATAATATTTTTTTTGCTACCAGCATATTTATCTTATTGTCTTCGGCCAAAAGAACCTGTAAATTTTTTAATTGTCCTTCATCTTTTTTTGTATTTTTTTCAATTATTTGCCCACAGGGCTTCAACCATAAGTCGAACGAAAAAGTGGTACCCTCGTTTATTTTTGTTTTTATTTTTATATCGCTTCCATATAAAGCGGCTAGTTTTTTTACGATGGCAAGTCCAAGGCCTGTACCCACATGTTTTTTAGAAAGAAACAATTTTGGCTGAGAAAAAGAATCAAATATTTCCGACAAAAAATCATCAGGAATACCAATGCCAGTATCCACTACTTTAAAATTTAATTGATTACCTTTTTCTGTTGTAGCTATTTTTGTTACAACTAAATCTACACTTCCTGTATCTGTAAACTTAATGGCATTGCCAATAAGGTTATTTAGTATTTGTGTTAGTTTTATTTCGTCTAGCTCGTAAGCATCTTCAATATTATTATCTATTATTAAATGTATTTTTAAACCTTTTTCTCTTGCTAAATTTTCATACGTATTGATAATATTTTCCAATAATTTTTTAACATTTGTTGGATGATATTCCAGTTCCATTTTACCAGCTTCTAGTTTGCTAAAATCTAGTACATCATTTATCAATAGCATTAAATTATTAGAAGAAAATTGAAGTGCATCTAATAGTTGTTGATCTTCGGGGTCTGCTCTTTCTTTTAACAATTTTGGAATAGTAATAACAGCATTGAGTGGCGTTCTTATTTCGTGGCTCATATTAGAAAGAAAATCCTGCCTCACTTTTACAGCGGTTACTGCTTTATTGTTTTTTTCTATCAACTCAAGCCGCTCCAATTCTACTTTATCCTCTAAAGATTTTGATTGCATAATATGAATCATATTGTAACTGCTCACAATTTGGTGTGTATGGTCTTGTACATGCGCACCTAAGTCTTCGTGGTACTGCTCCAAAAAATACATAGCTTCATTGGAATTGTTTTGCCTTTTTAAAATATGGTATAACGAATGGCATGATGCAGTTCTAACCATTCGTATATTATGTACTTCGCTCCAATGAAATGCTTTTAAAAAATATTCTTTTGCGTTTTCATATTGCCTTTGTTCTTCAAACAAGACACCCATTTTTTGATAAGCCAACCCCAAACCAAGCTTTTCACCCATTTCAGAATGAATGTTTATGGAAGCATTAAAATCGTCTTCTGCAAGTTTATAATTTTTTGTTTTGGTATAAATTTTAGCACGGCCATAATAGGCAAATGCTAGGCCACGTGTATCGCCAGTTTGTTTTTTTATAGAAATAGATTTTTCTATTAATGACATGGCTTTGTCAATATTGCCTCTATTAAGATAAAGACCAGATAATGGATTGTATGCATTTGTCTTCATGTTATCATCGCCAATAACTTTAGCTGCTTCTATGGCCAATTCATAAGATTGAATAGCATTTTCATCATCCCCAAAATATTCGTAAATAGTACCTAATGCTTTGTATGATTTGGTTAAGTTCAAATTATCGTTGTATTTTTTAAAAATAGAAATACATTCTACCAAATATTTTAATCCTAATTGAAGATTATCGGTTTTATAATATACACTTGCCAAGGTGAATTTGGCTTCCGCCAATCCTTTTTCATCACCGAGTGTTTCATACAAAATGATGGCTTCATTGGCTATTGGAAAAGCCTTATTGTATTGTCCGTTTATCATTAGATAAAATGATAATTTAGTTTTGCTTTCTGCCATCAAACTTTGCATACCATTTTCGGTACTTAGTTCTAAAGCTTTTTCGGCAAGTACAATACTTTCTAGAGGAGAATTTACTCTTATAGTATCTGCTTTTTCCAGTAGTGAGTGAATATGAATTTCAACTTCACTTAATGGTACAGTCATTGTTTTCATGGATAGTTTGGTAAGGATTAATGGCAATGTATGAAAGACAATTTATAAAAAAATGTAATACAGTGATAATATGACGACATTTTGACATAAACGATACTGCAAACGTTTGAAATTATCCGTGTTTTAAGAATTATGTTAACTAATTCCTTATTTATTATATATTTTTTAAAAATGTTTTTCTGTGTTTAAACATTAATAAACGTATCATAAATTAAAATATTGTAGTTGTAGTTTAAATATCAATTGGTAAGAAATTAATTGAGTGTTTATTTATCTATGCGACAATTTAATAACTCAAATACTATTTTTTTTAAAGGCAACTCTTTTTTGACTATTTACGATATTACTAACTAAAGCATTGTAAAAATATTTTATTACTCAACAAAAATTATTATTATGAAATTTATTCACTTAAAAGCAAGCCTATTTTTGGCAACATCTCTATTCATTTATTCTTGCGATAAAAATACGCCAGAACCTCCTCCTTTGGGAACTGTAGTTGGGCTTACAGCGGCACTAAATGGTGCCAATGAAGTGCCAGCAAATACATCTGCGGCTACTGGTACCGCCACTGGATCTTACGATAAGGTTAGCAAAGTAATTACACTTACAGTATCTTACGCTGGTGTGGCAGCTAACAATATGCACATACACAAAGGACCCGCTGGTGTGGCTGGAGGTGTTATTTTCCCACTGGGACGTGCTCCATATACATCACCTATGACTTTTACGACGCCTTCGCTTTCCGTTGCGCAAGAAGATAGTTTAATGAATAAATTATATTATGTAAATGTTCATTCGGCAACCTTTCCAGCTGGTGAAATAAGAGGGCAACTAGTTGTTGCACAATAATTTTTATTAAAGCAAATCTTTCTTTGGAAACCATATGCTTTAATAATGTGAAGCAGTTGAGAATTTACCGTTCAATTATTTTGAACGGTATTTTTTTTGATAGTGAAATTCCATTATGTATGATATAAGAAATAATAATCTCACTATTATGTTAATCTAACACAAAAATTGCTGTGCAAAAAAAGTATTTGCGTCATATTATTTTTTTAGAATTGGGAAAATAAATTTCGTTTTATTTTCTCCACTATGATAAATTCTTATATTCGATTTTATATAATCTTTTTCTTCTGCTTTGTATATATTCATAAACTTCTGCGGGTTTCTGTCAGCAAGTGGAAACCAACTACTTTGTATTTGTATCATTATGCGATGCCCTTTTTTAAATGTATGTGCAATATCTGGCAACGCATATTTTACATTGGTAATTTTATTGGGTACAAATGGTTCTGGTTTTTCAAAACTATTTCTATATTTACCTCTCATAATCTCGCCACGCACTAGCATTTCATAACCACCCATAGGATATTCCTTTCCATTTCCTTTTACACCACCAGGGTAATTAAAATCATCAGGAAAAACATCAATTATTTTTACCACAAAATCTGCATCGGTAGTAGAAATTGATACAGATATATCTGCAATTACTGATCCAGCAACAGTAACTTCATTTTCTAAAATATTTGTTTTAAATGTTAATACATCTGGTCTGCGTTCTGCAAAACGTTGGTCGTCGGTCATGTACTCACGTGTACGTCTATTGTGTACATCTTCTGTGTAGGGTACTGGGTGGGCTGGGTCGCTTGTGTATTCGTAAAACTGATCAGGATAAACTTCTCCCTTTAGTTCTACTTTTTTAAAAGGTTTTTCATCTAATAATCGGTTATAAAAATATGCGTAATATTCCTTTTGTTCCACTTCCATTTGCGGCCACTGTTTCAATTTTTTCCATTCATTTTCTCCTGTGAAAAATATATTCGCTTCTGCAATATCAGCCATAGTGCCTTTTCCTTTTAAATGATAATTAAAAAAAGGTACTTCAATATTTGTTTGATAATATTCAGATGTATTGCTGCCAAATCTTGCATTACCTAAAAAACTACCTTCATTGCTCCACTGCCCATGATACCAAGGTCCCATTACAATACTTGAATTGGTGATGGGGCTTTGTTTTTCGCAAGCCTTGTATGCATTCCATGCGCCCCAGCAATCTTCTGCATCAAACAAGCCACCCACCCAAAGCATGGCAGGTTTTACATTGTATAATCCATTGCGTGCATTTCTTGCTTGCCACCATGCATCGTAGTTGGGGTGTTCCATCATTTGATGCCAAAATTTTATGCTGTCACCAATTATTCTTGACAAGTTTTTTGGAGTGCCATTTTCCAAATAAAATTTATAATTATCTTTTACTGTAAAATTGTATCCCGTGCCATAACCTTGTGTAGGTTTTGGGTGTGGCTTTCCAAATGTGGAATAAAACCCAAATCCATCCATAGCAAAAAATGCACCGTTGTGGTGAAAATCATCGCCAATAAACCAATCGGTAACTGGTGCTTGTGGGCTTACAGCTTTTAATGCAGGGTGATTACTCAGTGCGGCTTCTGTACTATAAAAACCAGGGTATGAAGTGCCCAAAATACCCACATTGCCGTTGTTATTTTCTACATTTTTTACTAGCCAATCAAGCGCATCATAGGTATCACTTGCTTCATCTATTTCTTTTCCTTTTTTATTTTTATTAAATGGCCGTACATCCTCAAACTCGCCTTCGCTCATATATCGCCCACGCACATCTTGAAAAACAAAAATGTAATTTTCTTTTATGTAAGCTGCTTTATACCCATTTGCTATTGAAGAATATTTATCTTCTCCATATGGGGCACAAGAGTAGGGTGTACGAGTCATTAAAAATGGATGTTTTTCTGTATTGTCCTTTGGTATGTATATGGCCGTAAATAATTTCACACCATCTCTCATCGTTATGTACACTTCTTTTTTAGTGTAATGTTCTTTAAAATAAGTTTCATTTATTTCTTGAGCAGCAGTGCAAAAAGAAATGCTTAAAAAAGCAATAAAAGATTGTATTTTGTGCATGGTAAATTTTTTAGATACCCAAATTTAATAAAACAAAATGCTAATGGTATGAATAATGATGAAAGATTGATAGAAAAGTTTTTTACTGCTTTCAAAAAATTTGACGCAGATGCTATGAATGCTTGTTATAGCAACGATATAGCATTTTACGACCCCATGTTTGAGTTGCTAAGGGGCGATGAAGCAAGAGCCATGTGGAAGATGCTTAGTAAGGGAGCAAAAAACTTTTCGCTAGAATTTGATAGTATAAAAAATTTGGAAGATGGATATTATACTTGTAACTGGCAGGCATCATACAATTTTTCTCGTACAGGTAGGAGAGTAGTAAACAATGGTAAGGCTCACATGAAAATTGAAAACGGATTGATAACAGAACATAGCGATGGTTGGAGTTTACACAAATGGAGCCAACAAGCCATGGGTTTTTCTGGTTGGTTATTGGGCTGGGCAGGTTTTTACAGGAGAAAATTAAAAAATACCGCTAGAAGAAATTTATTAAAATTTATGGAAGTGCAAAATGTAAAATAAAAAAAATGCAGCGAAGAATTATTTCGCTGCATTTAATCTTAAATCAGAAATCTTGAATCAAAAATTCTTTATTCCACTTTTGTTATCTTGATAATATTTGTAGGTAAATGTAATTCTACAGGTGTACTACCAGTGTTGATAACAATATCGTCTTTCTGTATAAAACCTCTTTCTTTCAAAATATTTATTTGATCAAAAATAATATCATCCAAACTTTCTTCTTCGCCATAATAAAAAGCACGCACACCCCAGCTAAGGCTAAGTTGGTTTATCAAACTTCTTTCTTTGCTAAAAATATATAACGGAGATTTTGGTCTGTAACTACTCAGCATAAAAGCGGTGTAACCACTTTGTGTCATTCCTATCAATGCCGTAGCATTACTTTCTTTTGCAAGACTACATGCACTATAACATATGGCATCACTTAAAAACGAAGGAGAATGTGGTTGCGGTGTAAGAATATCATCACGGTCATAATCATACAATGTTCTTTCTGCTTCCATTATTATTTTGCTCATGGTTTCTACAACTAATGTGGGGTAGAGGCCTGTGGCAGTTTCTCCACTAAGCATTACAGCATCTGCGCCTTCTAACACGGCATTGGCTACATCACTTACTTCGCTTCTGTTTGGCTTAGTACGATCTAGCATACTTTCCATCATTTGCGTTGCTACAATAACTGGCTTAGCACGGTGCATACATTTTCTAATAATATCTTTTTGTATTATGGGCACTTGTTCTATTGGTACTTCTACTCCGAGGTCTCCACGAGCCACCATAATGCCATCACTTTCTATAATAATATCTCGAAGATTTTTTAATGCTTCTGGCATTTCTATTTTTGCAATTACTTTTATTTTGCACGCCTTTTCTTTTATTATTTTTTTAAGTGCTCTAATGTCTTCTACTTTTCTTACAAAAGAAAGCGCAACCCAATCCAATTTATGTTCAATAATAAATTCAAGGTCGGCATAATCTTTATCTGTCATAGAAGGCATTGTTAGAGCACTATCAGGAAGGTTTACGCCTTTCTTAGGTGTTAGTATTCCTCCAAGTGTTACTCGCATTAAAACCTCTGTATCGGTCAATACTTTCACTACACTCAATTCCATTTTGCCATCATCTAAAAAAATACGTTCGCCAATTTTTACATCGGTTGTAAGGTTTGGATATGATACATAAATTTTTTCGTTGGTACCCACCATTTTTTCGGTAGTAAAAATAAATTCATCGCCTTCTTTTAAAATGAGTTTGCCATTTTCTAATTCGCCTACTCTTAGTTTTGGGCCTTGCAAGTCGCCAAGTATAGCAATATTAAAAGGCTCTTCTTTTATTATTTTTCTAATATTGCTTATCACGGTTAGTTTGTCTTCGTGCGAACCATGAGAAAAATTTAACCTAAACACATTTACACCAGCTTTTACTAGTGCTAATAAACTGTCGTAAGTATCACAAGCTGGGCCTACAGTTGCTACTATCTTTGTTCTTTTTTGTGAGTGAGCTAAACCTGCTTTTTTATCCATTGATGTGTGCAGGTACTTTTCTAAATTTTTTGACATATTATTTATGTTAGTTTTACTAGTAAGTATTATTATTTATGCTCCTCCATAGGCGGACACGTTCGCATAAAAGACTTTTGCCTCAAAGGCTCAAAGGCACTAAGTTTTAAAAGCTTTGCTTTTGTTTTTTGTTTCGAAATTTTTTGACAAAAAGTCTATTTTTTGCCTAGAAACTGCCTGCTGGCAAAGGCAGGGACGGGAAGACGTTTTGTAAAAATAAGTCGGGGATATAAAATGCTCCTCCGTCGGCGGACAGGTTCGCATTTTTTCGTACTCCAAAATAAACTAACAAATTAATCAACCAATCAACAAACTTCACGAACCTTCAATCTTGAACTTTGAACCTTGAACCTTGAACTTTGAACCTTGAACTTTGAACCTTGAACTTTGAACCTTGAACTTTGAACCTTGAACTTTGAACCTTGAACTTTGAACCTTGAACTTTAAACCTTCTTTACGTCGCCAATATCTTCACAATCTTCATCCACTCTTCACTAATACGTTGTTTTCTTTTTACGGCTTCATCAAGTGGAATGTAATGCATTTTATTATTTACGATTCCTATAAATACATTAAATCGTTGCTCCAAAAAACATTCTACTGCATGGTAACCCATACGACTTGCTATTACTCTATCAAAACAACTTGGTGAACCACCTCTTTGTATATGCCCAAGAATACAAACCCGAAGATCTAATTTTGGAATTTCTTTGTGTAACATTTTTGCCAATTCATTTGCTCCACCAAAACCATCTCCTTCTGCTACTACAACTATGTTTACTAATTTTTTTCTTTTTTCTTTTTCTTTAAATGCAGTAACAAGGTCTTGTATATTTGTCTTTTTTTCTGGTATTAGTATATGCTCCGCACCTGTAGAAATACCACTGTGTAAAGCAATATAGCCAGCATCTCTACCCATTACTTCAATAATAAAAAGTCTATCGTGTGCATCTGCAGTATCTCTTATTTTGTCTATAGCTTCTACAGCTGTGTTTACAGCAGTATCAAAACCAATAGTAAAATCTGTACCTGCAATATCTTTATCAATTGTACCAGGCAATCCTATGCAGGGAATATCAAATTCGTTACTGAAAATTTGTGCCCCTCTAAAACTACCATCTCCACCAATGATAACTAAGCCTTGTATGCCATGTTTTTTAAGATTAGCATATGCTTTTTTTCTTCCCGCAGCAGTAAAAAATTCTTTACTTCTACTTGTTTTTAAAATTGTGCCACCTCGTTGTATAATATTAGCAACACTTCTGTTTTCTAATCTTTGTATATCACCATCTACCATTCCGCTATAACCACGCATAATACCATATACTTCCATGCCGTGGTAGTTGCCTGTACGTACTACTGCACGTACAGCTGCATTCATACCTGGGCTATCGCCACCACTCGTAAGCACACCAATTTTTGTGATTTTCTTTTTCATTTATGTCCTATTCTATTTTTAAATTTTATTTTCACCGCAGAGAAAAGAGTAAACAGAGTTTCCGCAGAGTTCATTTGCCAACTGCTTCTTGCCAACTGCTAACTGTTTTACATTCGCTCTGGAACATCAGCTCCAAGCAACTTCATTCCATTTTTTAAAATATTAGTAGTAATTAAAGCCAATTGCAAACGTAATTTTTTCTTCTCTTCACTTTCTGCATTCGCAATAGAATGTTCTGCTAAAAATGAGTTGAAACATTTAGCTAAATTGAAAACAAAATTTGCAATTTTTGATGGGTCAAGTTCCGTTGCTGCTTCTAAAATTACAGCAGGAAATTGTTCAGCAAGTACCAAAATTTCTTTTTCGCTTTTCAATAATGTTGTTGACGCAAAAACTGCTTCATTCAATTCATTTTTCCTAATAATATTCCTTGTTCTCGCATAGGTGTATTGCACAAATGGCCCAGTAAAGCCATGAAAGTCTATTGACTCTTCTGGATTAAAAATCATTTTCTTTTTAGGATCTACACGCAACAAATAGAATTTCATAGCACCTAAGCCAATGGTATTGTACAAATGCACCAATTCTTCTGTAGTAAAATCTTTTACCTTTCCCAATTCTTCGGTATGCCTTCTCGATGTGCTTATCATTTCCTCTACCAAATCATCAGCATCCACAACTGTACCTTCTCTGCTTTTCATTTTGCCACTTGGTAACTCTACCATACCGTAGCTTAAATGATAAATATTTTCAGCATTTGGGAGTTGCAATTTTTCAGCAATAAGTTTTAGCACTTTCATATGGTAATTTTGCTCATCGCCAATTACGTAAATACTTTTATCTATCCCATATTCTTCATATTTCTGTTGGGCAAGTCCAATATCTTGAGTAATGTAAACACTAGTGCCATCTTTTCGCTGTACTATTTTCTTGTCCAATCCATTGCTAGTTAAATCTATCCATACACTGTTATCTTCCTCTTTAGTAAAAACATTTTTTTGCAGCCCTTCTTGAACTATTTTTTTGCCTAATAAATAGGTATTACTTTCGTAATAAATTTTATCAAAGTCACTACCAATATTTTTATAGGTTACCGCAAAACCTTCATAGACCCAATTATTCATTGTTTTCCAAAGCTCCATTACTTCTGGTTTTCCAGCTTCCCAATCAAATAACATTTGTTGAGTAGCTTTCATTATCGACGCTTCTTTCTCTGCTTCTTTTTCAGTCATGCCTTTTGCTACAAGTTCAACTATTTGGCGTTTGTGTTCATCATTAAATTTTACATAATATTCACCCACAAAATGATCACCCTTTGTATTGGTACTTTGTGGTGTAGCACCATTGGCAAACATTTGCCATGCAATCATACTCTTACATATATGCACACCTCTATCGTTTACAATACAGCTTTTAAACACTTCGTAGCCGCAAGCTTTTAATATTTCGGCTACGGACCATCCTAAAAAATTATTTCTTAAATGTCCAAGGTGTAATGGTTTGTTGGTATTGGGCGATGAATATTCTACCATTACTTTTTTACCGTTCATGGGATGCTTGCCAAAGCATATATCATTGTAATTTTTGTGTAGCAATTGCAACCAAAAATCATCGGCAACAGATAAATTTAAAAAACCTTTTATAATATTAAATCCCGAAAATAATGTTGGATAATTTTTTATAAGGGCATTGCCCAATTCTTCCCCCAAGGCATCGGGGCTTTTGCCAATTTTTTTTAATAAAGAGAAAAGTACCACGGTATAATCGCCTACAAACTCGGGTTTGGTAAGATTTATTTGAAAATCTTTTTCGGTAAATGCTTGGTTGTAAAGATTATTTAAACTGTTTACAGCTGCCGCTTGCAGACTTTGTACAATGCTCATAT
>JAYTLA010000089.1:0-22292 GCA_043729825.1 Ferruginibacter sp. | reverse complement strand
CAATTCTGAAAAAGGATTCGGATTTATTAAGCACGATGATTCTGACAAAGAAACTTTCGTACACGTAAGTGGTTTAATCAATGAGATTAAAGAAGGCGACAAAGTAGAATTTGAATTGCAAAATGGCAAAAAAGGAATGAATGCAGTTAATGTAACTGTTATCGGATAATAACATTCTAATGCGAAAAGGACTGTCAGAAATGACAGTCCTTTTTTTTTGCCCTTTTTTAACATTGCAATACTAAAAAACGAATATCTTCGTATAAACAAAAAAATCACATGAAAAAAATCATATTACTCTCATTATGTTTTGTAACAGCTTTAGCAAATGCACAAAGTATTAATTTAGAAAATGGTAAGACTATTAAAATAACTACTCACATAGTTACAACAGGAGAGTCGCCCATGGGTGGGGAGTCGAAAAGTGAAATGACCACTACAAATACTATAAAAATAATTGCCGTAGAAGATAAAATGTACAAAGCCACAAATACCACTACAAGAATGACAATGAATGGCGAAACGATGGGGCAACCCCTTAAATTTGACTCGGAGGTTAAAGAAGATATGGATGGGCAAATGGGGCAAATGCTTGGAAGCTCTATCAATAAACCTATGGAAGTTAGTATAGATAAAGCCGATGGAAAAGTGACTGAACTTGCCGTAGAAAAAGCAGAAGGAACAATGGGTGATATGATGGGTGCAGAATCGAATAGCACTGAATCTGCTTTTTTTGTAATCCCTGCAGGTAAAAAAGTTGGCGATAAATGGACACTTACTACAGAAGGAGGAGGAATTAAAATCATTAAAAATTATGAATTACAAAGTGTGAAGGATAATTTTACTACAGTAGCCATTTCATCTACCAATAAAGGTACAACAACAAAAGAAGCCAATGGCATGAGTATGGAAATGACGATGGATGGAAAAGCAAATGGAACTTTTATAGTAGATACAAAAACAGGTTTAGTTAAACAACTTTCCATGGATCATGAAACAACTGGTTCAATGGAAATGATGGGGCAAAGTATTCCTCTTAATAATAAATCAAAAATTACAGTAACTTTTGAATAAAAATGTGTTGACTAAAAAAATGCCTTCAATAATTTGGAGGCATTTTTTTGGTATCATATTTTTTGTAAATCTAAAATTAATTCTTAATAAATTTTTGACGAATAATTACATCATTATTTTGCATTACAGAAATAATATACATTCCCTTTTGCAAAGCATTTACCTCAATATTCATCGTGCTGCTTCCCATTTTTGTAAATGATTGTACCATCTTTCCATCAATATTATACATTGAAATAGAAACTGGTTTATTTGCAACAATAGTATTAGAACTCATGTAGAGCATATCGGATGCAACAGTAGGAAAAATTTGGGTGTTAGATATTTTGGAATGTACCAATTGTATATTAGAATATTTTACTTCACCATTATGCTTTATAATTTTTAAACGATAATAAGAAACATTTGCACGTATAGATTCATCAATAAAACTCGATTGATTAATCCCAATTTCTGTTACATTATTATAAACCAAATCTCCAGAAGCTTTTTGCAAGAAAACCTTGTTTACATCTGTGAATGAAGCAGTATTCCATTGCAATAACACTTTATTATTTTGAAGGCTTGCACTTAATACAGTTGAAGAAGATAATACAACTTGATTGAAAGAAAAAATACCAATGCTATTTGCCAAGTCTAACATATTGGCATCACTGGTGTTAGTAGGAAAATTTGAATAATCTTGTAAGTACGCTGCACCATTAGAAGTTGATATATCACTAGCAAATAAGGAAAATCCATACACAGTTTGTCCCTGAACGTAACCTAGATCTGCTAAGCTGATAAATACTCCTCGCAAATTATCACTCATTTTTATAGATGGCCTACTCTCACAACCAGAGTATAATGCATCATTTTGAAAAACAATATAACTGCTTTCCGTAGCTAAAAGATCGTTCCCAAAATCTGACGCATTTACATCTAAAATAGGTGTAATAAAATCTATAGGATCCTTTGTCGTATTAATACTTTTTATAGCACCAATCTTAAACGAATTTCCTATTCCCCTATCATAAATAGTAAAACCTATTTTTGACAAATCGGACCCAATGGCAAGCGTAAACCCATCTGGAATGATGTAGTCAATTCTTTCTATATTGCCATAATGTACATTTAAACTATTGTTTTGAAAAATATTATTGTATCCAGTATTAATATTATTTGAAACCAGAGCTGCTTCCATAGAAGTTATTTCAGGAGCATCTAATAAAAAAGTTCCTGAATTATCAGTAGGTGCAGGAGCACTTAAAGTTGTTGCCCAAAAAGAATAGTGATCTTGTGTATGTGTTATTTCAGCATTTGCAACTCTTCTTACTTTTGCAATTGCATTAAAAGGTAATCGAGTAGCTAATCCAATACTGGCTACATTTATGTCTGATATGCTTACACTATCGGCAATGCCTGCATTAAACACCAATTTAAAATTTGTATTTATACTATCCCATCGGTTAGATAAATCAGCAAAGCTGTTTCTTATGCCAGCTCCTTTTCTATCTAATATGATATCAGAAGTTGGAAGATTGCTACTTGCAGTAACAATACTTGTAATGCCAATTTGTGCAAATACACTTTGACAAAAAAACAAGGCCATCGCTGTTTGAAAAATAACTAATGATTTAGGTTTCATAAGTTGTATATTTTAAAAATTTATAAGTTTGTTTTCTAAAAATAAACAGATATACAATAGTTTAATACTTTGGATATTTTGTTTAATTAGTTGCTTACTAACATATATAACTATAAAACTTTTATTTTATTGTACTTTGTAGTAAAAATACTACAGTAATAAGGTGTGTTTTAAGGAAAAAATATAAATTAAAGTATTTCAGAGTATTAAAAATTATTTATGCATAATGTTGCTACATTAATAATAATTTATTTTTAGTTATCATTTTTTTTGCCATAAGCTTCTTTGAAATGGACGTGCAAAAGCAAAAGTCATTTTTTTTTAACCGTTTTTACCTTGGTTTAAAAAAAAATCCCGAAGCATAATTGCTCCGGGAAATGATATAATTGTTTATGTTATTTCTATTAGTTCAAACTCCTAAAATCTACTGGCACCAATTTACTCACGCCAGCTTCTTGCATGGTAACACCGTAAATAACATCCACCGCACTCATGGTTTGCTTATTGTGGGTTACAATAATAAACTGCGAGTTTTCGCTAAATTGTTTTATCATATTGGTAAACTTACCTACGTTGGCATCATCAGGTATTGTATCTACTAAAATATATTATACGCTTTTTTTTGCACAAAAAGACTACCCTATTTTTGAATAGTTTACAGCTTTTTTCTAAAAAATCTATCTTTATTTCACTACAAAACCAATTGTTATTTTAGCACCAACATTGTTTGTTACTATTGCTTGGTATGCGCCTGCATTTGGTGATGTCATTTTTATAATGCGACGTGTATTGTTATTTTCTAATGTTATATTTTCAGTTTTTATTTGCTGTCCTGTTGCATTGATTATTTGTACTACGTAATTGCCTTTTAGTTGATTATTTAAATACAAGTTTATATTACCGTCAATTACAGGGTTTGGATAGATAGATATTTTTGCTTCGCCATTAATAGCTATTTCATTTACTTCGCCTACCATGGCAATTTTTGTGTATTTAGTTGTACCATTTGTATTGTTTGCTTTTACTCTGTACCAATTATTTGCTTTGCTTGCTCCTACATCTTGCTTGCTATATGTTGGGTTTGTACCATTATTTGCAGTAGCTGTTTGTGTAGCTATGGCGGTAAAGTTTATTCCATCGTTGCTCTGCTCTACGGTATAGTTTGTTACATTTCTTTCATTGGCTGTACCCCAATTTATCATTACTGTTTTATCTGCATTGCGTATAGCTGATATAGTGGTAAAGTTTGTTGTTGGTGCTTGCTTAAATACAATCATAAATCTATCTGCTAGCCTGCTTGCTGCATCGGTTGTTATATCAAATGGTACGCTTGTTACATCGGTAAAGCTTATGGCTGTTTCTGTTTGCAAAAACTTATCTATTAACAATGCTTCCAAACCTGTGTTGGCTAATATCGATGGATCTATATCAAAACGATAAGGTGCTACTCTTGTGGCTGTAAGGCTTAGTTTGATGGTATCTGTTGCAGTCAAATTTGGTCTGCGTTCTACCACCAAATTAAATGTGCCATTTTTTACAGCCAAGTTATCTGCTGTGTTCATTATTTTTCTTACATCATAATTATCTATTGCTGGGCTGTAAGCGTTATCAAAGTTTAGCATTACTCCATCGGCTAGGTAAATACTGCCATCTACATCTTTTGCAAATAGGTTTACTTCTAGGGTTGGTCTTGTTACACCTACTCTACTTACGAGTGCACTGCCTGTGCCTTTGTCTGATTCTTTTACTACCACACTGCCTGCTGTGGCGCTATTGCTTTGTACAAATACGGCTTCGCCACTTTCTATATAGTTTCTTATTACGCCACCTGCTTTTACGTAGTTGGTACCATTCCACGTATAGGTTTCGTATGCACCTACATTATACAACCCCACACTATTGGGATTCCATACGATAAAGGCATTTGCAATATTATTTTTTGTAACAGTTCTCATATCTATGCGAGATGGATATGGATTACCAAATGATTGAAATTTATTGGCAAGTACATTAAAAGTTTGGTCACCAGTTCTTATATCACCTTTTATACGAAGGTTTGTAGCTCCTGTTGTGCCGCCTACTAAAATACTTCTATCGCCTCGTACAAATACCATGTACCCTGCATTATTAGCTAATGTTATACTTGGGTTGGTTACTTCGTCCCACACGTTAGTTGTCGGATTATAACTTTTTAAAGATCCTCTTTGTGTGTATAGATCAAAAGTTGGCACACCTTGTGGCCCCGTTATTTGTGTACCGTACCCAGTTGAAGTGCTAGATACCGCTCCTTCTCTCCATGCGGTGGTAATACTAGGTGACCCTGATATAACTACTGGTGTGGCTAAAAAACGCCAAGATTTTTGAGCAAATAAGTAACGCTCTACATTTGCGTTTCCAACAATGCTGTTGCCGCTATTAGCACCAGCATTGGTAATATCGTTTATATTGGCAGTATTACTTGCTGTAGATATCAAAGTTAAATTACTATTAGTTGTAAATGTTTTACTATTTACATTTCCAAACATAAAATTTTGAGTAACTTTTAAAGTATCATTTAGTGTATTTATTAAATATACATCATTGCTTATTTGTAAATCTTTTATTGCTTTTGCTACAAAATAAGTGCCTGATAATGCTTGTGCTTTACAAGGGCTATTTAAATTTAATTTTCCAGCTTGGCAGTTGATACTGCTATTTGCATTTAAATAATCGGTAATATTTAATGTTCCATTATTGGTAAGTAACCCACTTGTTTTTACCGTAACAGAGTTTATTTGTACATTATCTGCTACAGCTATAATTGGCGAATTTACAACATTTGGTATTTCTACATCGTCGTTTACGGTTGGCAGTGTACCTGTAGCCCAGTTGGAAGCAGTAGTCCAGTTTTGGCTTGTTGTACCAGTCCAAACTTTTGACTTAAATACTTCATCAGCCCCTAAATCGGGACCATAAGGTGCAATGCCTATTTTTCGAGCTTCTGCATCCCAATCGGTAGGGTATGAAGCCGAGTATAAACCTAAACCTCTAACACTACATATATTATTTGGATCTAAGTGCAAATCGCCATTTGCTGCATCTACAAAATTTATGGTAAGCCCAGTATGACTTAGAGCATCTTGACTGGTAGTAGTGCGCCAAGTTGCTAAGGATTGCGGAACAAATCCTGCACCTGTAGCACCTACTGTAGTTGCATTGATTGCGTTTAAGGCATTGTAATTACAATTAAAACCTACAAATGAAGCACCGGTATTGGCAATAGCAAAATGGCTACCAGTACCTGTTCTTATTACTTTAAAAATATTGTTGTAAATATTTACTGTATTCCCAGTAGAATTGTATTGTAAACCTACACTATTTGAAGAACCGCTACTTGCACTACCTCCAATATTTATAGAATTATGATAATAATTTCGAGTACCTGTAGCCCCATCATCGCAGACAGCAATACATTTCATAGCATTGATGTTACTACCATTAATTAAGCTTATCATATTATTACTCACCGTCCAGTTACCTCCTTTAGGGTAGAATCCAATAATTGATGCAGATGCCCCCGTATTGCTGTTAGTAAGGTCATAAATTTTATTGTAATGAATAGTACCACCAGCTACTGTATTAGACGTAGCAATACCCACAACCGATACATTATTAGCTCCGGTATTTGTAGCTTTTAAATTGTAAATTTTATTATCTCTAATAATATTATTTGTAGTAGCAGAATCTAAAAAAGAAATACCGACTACTGCGCTACTATCAAAAACACGTGTGTTATTGCTCAATGATTCGAGATTAGTAATATTATTAGCCAAAATGCTAACTGGATTATAGCTAAAATAATGGATACCGCTTACTAAAGTACTTTTTGTTAAGCTATTGCATTTTAAACCGCTTATACTATTGCTATCTAATACATTTGCACCAGCACCAGCACCAATTACTTTTACACCAAATACATTATATATACCCGAAAGCGTACTAATTGTATTTTTATGAAATGTAAGCCTAGTACCAGCATTAGAAGAAATGCCAAAAACTAGCGAAGAGTCGTTCGATGCACTCAAATTGGTAATACTATTATTATTTAGTATTATTTCGTTTGCAGTTGTCTCATTAAATATTCCTGTAACATTTTTTTTAAAGCCATTACCAGAAAAGTTGTTTATCACATTGTTTTTAACATTTACAATACCTGTATGTACTGCAGGAGGCTTTTCTAAATAAATGCCATAAATAGTACCTGCGCTAGTAATATTTGAAACTGTATTTGTAGTGATAATAGTAGAATCAGTACCAAAATCACGGGCTACTATTCCAAATGCATCTCCGTCCACAAGAGTCCAGTTATTACAAACGTTGTTATTTATAATTTTTTTTGGAGCAGATGTTCCATTAACCCTTTCGTAATTCAGAATGCCCAAAATATCGGAACCTCCATTAACAGTAACGTTGGAAATATTATTATTGGTATTGGTAACTAAAGTGCCAGATGGGGAAGGTTGACCAGCATAAATAAAATAAACCCTATCTGTACCATTACTTGCAATTTTGGTAAAAGAAGACACTACCGAATTGTTATTTACCATTCTTGTACCAGCACTTGGCATTTTGTTGCCATTTAAAATCATAAACACATTTGCTTGTGTGTTCACATTTATATTAGTGAAGGTATTATCATTAATAGTCTGATTGGTAATAACACCTGTAATATGCGTGAATATATATAAGTGTCTATGTCTAATAGATTGTACCATGTTTACCATACCTCTAAAATCGTTTGCATTTATGTTTACTACTGCAGTAGTACATGCCAAGTGTATAACGCTTAAATCCCCTATGGTTGCTGCACTAAATTTCACAAAATCTTCTGTTGCAGTTCCAAATTTATTAGTGTTTATATTTACAGAAGACCCCAGAAAATTAGTAGAAACCCATACAGCTCCAACTTTTGATACTTCTGAATCTGCAGGTAATGTTAATACAGTTAAAGTAGATACCATAGATAAACCAGAAATAGTATTATTACTGATATTTAATGCACATGTACTTGCACCAGCTTGTATTGAAACCAAATAGGCTACCCATGATGTAGTTAATGTATTTGCATTGATAAATGAGCCGACACCAGCTATGGAATTACCAAACTGGTTATTAGTAACGTTTATAGCGTTTATAACAGCTGCTGTATTGTGAAATGCAGAATAGGTGCCGTCAGTTACACCAGTTACTGATCCAGTAACCGTATTATAGTTGACATTTAACGTACCAATCACCGATGAATTTAAAATTAACTGAAGATTACTATTGGTACTAGATGCGGCTACAGTGCAATTAGTAATAGTATTATAGTTAATATTAATTGTGGCAGTCGCTAATGATGTTATTCCAGTGTTTGCAATTGCATGTACTCCATTTATAACTGCTGTAGTTAAGTTATCGGTTATAGTGATGCTGTTGTTAGTTATATTGCTTGTAATTGTACCACTAGGTTGCCCAACGGAATAATTTTTATATATGCCCATAATATTCGGCGATGCGCTGCCCGAAATATTACCACTTACAACATTATTAAAAGATACATTTTCGTTTTTTTGATGGTTTATATATATGCCATATCTTTCGCTAGAGTTTGAAACATAAGTAGTAGCTGTACTTGTTTCTCCCCATCCAATAATTGTATTGCCTGTACCAACACTTGATCCACCAATATCGTTGTTACTATCTTGGTATGCACTGGTATTACTTCCAATTAATGTTATACCAGCATTGCAATTGCTGATGGTATTGCCATAAAATTTATTGTTGCTATTAGAGCCCGTAACATTAGTAATATCGGCCGCACTAAGCGAATTAAAAGTGTGCCTTGTATTGCTATATATACCAAAAGTATTTGCATTTGCTTTGTTTAAAGAAATGGCACAGTTTTGTATCGTATTGTTTTTAGCACCATCGGTTACTGAAACGTAAAATAGTCCAATACCCCATTCTGTCATATTGGTAGTGGCAGTATTTAATGGGTTTTCCTGCAAAGTAAACCCACTTATTGTAACATAATCAGCACCTACAATTTTAATAATTGCATCAACATTGCTGCCACCAGTTTGTAAAGAAAAAGCTCTGATAACATTTGCATTACCAACAATTGTAATTGTATTTGTGCTGCTTGATGTTGTAAGAACAAGCGAACCTACTCCACCAATTATGTAACCTCCAGCTGGTGCAGTTTGTGTATTAGATGCGATTACATTAAATATTACTCCTCCTACACCTACACCTTGTATGTTTAAGTCAGTTATAGCAGCATTTAAGGTTGCATAGTCTCCTGGTATATTTTTTGTACCAGTTAGTGGTACAGCCGATGCTGTAAAAGTGACCATCAATAAAAAAAATAGTATTGTTTTCATTTGTTTGTTTTTTTTTCAGCTTTCAAGTATTTTTTACTCCTAAAAGATGGAAAAATGTATTAATAATTACCCTTTTTTTTAAAAGCGTTTACTTTATTACAATCTTAAGCGTATTTATTTTATCGTTTTTATAACATTGCAAAACATAAGTGCCAGCTGTTATAGTATTATTGATTACAATATTGCCAACCCCCGCACTAAACTGAACTTTGTTTGCCATTACAACTTTACCATTTATATCTATAATACTAAAAGCTATACTGCCATTTGTATTTGGCCATATCAATTTAATTTTATCTCCTTTTATTATAGGATTTGGATGTGCACTTAAATTTTCATTTTCAAAATACACAGTTACTTTTTTTATTTCGCTGTATGCAAATTGTCCATTTTTATCTACCATTTTTAGCCTGTAATAATATGTACCGCTTTCTTGTATATTAAAGTCTGTAGCTGTATAGTTATAATATGTGCTGCCAGCATTAGCATTTTGGGTATTTATTTTTTTAAAATTATTATCATTTAAAGCTCTCTCTACATCTATATAATTAGTATTTATTTCGTTTGTTGTTTGCCACGTTAATTGTACATTATTATTTATTGTTTTTTCTATACCAAAACGCAACAAAGTAAGTGGCAGTAAACCACTATTTAAACTAGCCATATTACTTGCAGCTGATTCGTTGTTTAATCTATCAATAGATGTTACGAAATAATTGTATGTAGTATTTGCCAAAATAGCGGTATCAATAAACTCTTCGATATCTGTGTTTGTAATCGTTAAAATATGATTTGCATTTGTAATTACTGGCGCACCAGATATATTTTTATAAATTACAAATTGTTTTACCTTATCCATTTCATTTAAAGCCATGATTGGTTTTACCCAATTTAATCTTACTGTATTATTTGCTAATTTTACGGCAGTAAGCATTGTTGCTGCGGTTGGCACTACATTATCTTTCCACAACATAGTAGGTTGTAAGGCAGGTTTGTTATGAAAATTTAATCGTAAACTATCTCTAAATCCTAAGAGGTTGTTACGAAGGCTATTGGTATTATACACAATCTGACCACTTATATTTGCTAAACTTCTATCTAAACGCATCTGCCGAGGTATTTGTGTAGCATCTGTTGCAAATGCAATATTTTGAGCAGCATCTCCAACCTTGTACCCCGCTTGCCCAATATAAATATGCCTTCCAAAATTATTGTTGTTCCACCAATCTGCTAAAATACTATAGTCGGAATTTGTTTGGCCAATATACCAATATACTTGTGGTGCTAAATAATCTACCCAGCCTTGTTGTTGCCATAAACGACTATTAGCAAATAAGTCTTTTTTATGTTGTATAACCCCTGAACCTGTACCACTTCCTAATGGATCAGCTGGGGAGCTCATCCATACTCCTGTAGGCGAAATACCAAATTTTACCCAAGGTTTTACTGTTTTTATACTATCATTTAGTCTTTTTATTAGCGTATCCACATTACTTCTTCTCCAATCTCCCCTATTGGCAATACCTCTGTTGTGTATGGCGTACACCGAATCATCGTTGTATGTTGTTGATGCTGGGTTTGTGTAAAAATAATCATCGAAATGGATGCCATCTACATCGTAATTACGTACTACGTACATTACTACTTTTATAATATGCTCCAATACTTCGGGCGCACCAGGGTTTAGCAATTTTTGTTGTGCGCCACTTGCTATAGTGGTTACATCCATTATCCAAGTGGGATGAGCTTTTGCTACATGCGATGCATCAAGGGCGGCATAACTTGCAGGAGTAAAAGATGCCAATGCTCGATAAGGATTAAACCATGCATGAAATTCCATTCCCCTCGACTTTACTTCGCTTATCATAAAAGCTAATGGGTCGTATAAAGGGCTTGGAGCAACACCTTGTGTACCAGTTAGTACTACACTCCAAGGCTCATATGGGTTTGGATATAAAGCATCGCATTGGCTACGCACTTGTACAAAAATTGCATTCATGCCCGTAGTTTTATGCTCGCTTACTCTTTGTATAAATGTAGCTTGCTCTTGTGCTGTAGTAGTACCAACCGATGGCCAATCAATATTTAAATGTGTAGCTATCCATGCTCCACGCATTTCTCTCTTTGGAGGTGTTTGGGCTTGTAATGCTGTTATATTTATAATACAAAGAAATAGTAGGGTAAAGTAAAATTTGATTTTCAAGAGAATATTTTTAGTTTAAATAATATAAATTTTCTTTAAGTAATATCTTACTTTTTTACAATGCCATTATGTTTGGGTAAATGGTGGTTAGTTTAAATTTCATTTTTGGATATTTTAATAGTTGTTATCATTCAATTTTCCCAGAGAAAACCGCTTGTATCATATATGATTTTTTTGTAACTATTAAGTTTTTAATCAACTCAAATTAATAGCTAATTTTGAAACCTGAATAGTTACATTTTTTTCTTATTCTTTGATAAACCAATTATTAATATAAATACATAACTATATTTATTTCCTTTTATTGCGTTTTGTAGTAAGAATACTACAAAATAATTATGCAATAGTCTACTTTATGTAATAAAGATGACATAAAGCATAAATATGAAAGCGTTAATAGATGGTTTAAGGGATATTATAAATGCTTCAAAAAAAATCCCGAAGCATAATTGCTCCGGGAAATGATATAATTGTTTATGTTATTTCTATTAGTTCAAACTCCTAAAATCAACAGGTACCAATTTACTCACACCAGCCTCTTGCATAGTTACACCATAAATAACATCTACCGCACTCATGGTTTGTTTATTGTGGGTTACAATAATAAACTGAGAGTTTTCGCTAAATTGTTTTATCATATTGGTAAACTTACCTACGTTGGCATCATCGAGTGGTGCATCTACCTCATCTAAAATACAGAATGGTGCTGGTTTAATTAAGTATATCGCAAACAATAATGCTGTAGCTGTTAATGTTTTTTCTCCTCCACTCAATTGCCCTATGGACGATGGTCGTTTTCCTTTTGGTTTTGCTACAATATCAATACCTGTTTCTGCAAGGTTATCAGGATCTACCAATACCATATCGGCCGTATCTTCATCGCTAAACAAAGCTTTAAATACTTTTTGAAAATTCTCCCTTGTTTTATTAAACGTATCAAGGAACTGCTGATTGGCCGTAGCTTCCACCTCTTGTATGGTTTGCATCAAACTATCTTTTGCAGTAACCAAATCATTTTTTTGCTCTAAAATAAATTCGTAGCGTTTTTTCATTTCTGTATAAGCTTCAATAGCCGTTGGGTTTACTTCGCCAATATTTTCCAAACGTTTTCTCATACGTTCGTTACGTTCTTTCAAATCTTCTACTGCGTCAGTACCTGTACGTGGTTCGTCAATGATCACATCTAAATCTACTTTAAACTCCACGCTCAATCTTTCCTTCATACCACTTAATTGTAGCTTAAGGTCGGTAAGTTTGTCTTTTATTTCGTTTAGTAAAGTATCTATTATTTCTTTGCTCTTTTGTTTTTGGCGAAGTACCGATTCTTTTTCTGAAAGTACATTTCTAAGATTGTAATAAGCCTGATCAGCTTCGTTTAATTTTAACTCCTCGGATTCTTTGTTTTGCAACATACCTACAAGCAAATCTTCTAGTTCTCTCAAACTATCTGCAGTAGTCGTTATGGCTTCGTCTGCATCTTTTAATTGTATGCTACTGCTTTCTACCTGCGTTTGTAGCTCTGCCAATTGGTTTGTTTTAAATGCAAGCTCGGCAGTAAGTGATACCAATTTACTTTGCTGCTTGGTAAAATTCAAATTGCTTTCGTTGTATGCAGCAGTTGCAAAATTATATTCTTGCTCTGCACTTGCATACGATGCTTCTACACCTTGCAACTTATCTGCAAGTTCTTCTAATTGTGTATTAAATTTATCTAGCTCTGCTCTTGTATCAGCAATTGCATCGTGGTTTTGCTGCAATTGTGCTACCATCTCTGCATCTCTATTGCTGCCAGTATTTTGCTGGTGGTGTAGGTTTTCTATTTTATTTTGTAAAGAAAAAACAAGATTGGTCAAGTTATTAATATCCTGTTGAGTTTGTTTTAGAGCAGTTTCATTTAACTGCTCATTATATTGCATTACCTCGTTGTGCTTCTTTTGTATTTCTGTTCGTAATGCCGTTACGTTAGCATTTTGTACAATAATTTCTGCTTGTAATTTTTCTAAATTTTTTGCACGACCAATTTTTTTACCTTCAAACAAACCAACGCTTCCTCCAGTAATGCTATATTTTCCTTTTACAAATTTTCCAGTTTTTTCTAAAATTACATTCCCATTAGAATGTTCCAATGCCGATTCATTTTCAGCAATAAAAACATTGCCCAACAATTGCTTAGCAAGCGTTGCGTATTTTGAGTCTATCTCTATCACATCAAGCGCAGCAATAGTTGCATTAGGTTTCGTATGCTCAGTAGCATCTGTAAATTTATCTAGCAAAAAGAAATTGGCTTTCCCTTTTTTATTATCTGCCAACAAACTAATGGCTTGCAACCCTTCTTGCAAATTGTTTACTACATAATAATTTAAATATTGATCCAGCACATTTTCTACAGCCGCACGATATTCTTCTTGTACAAAAATAATATCGCTTAGCAATGGTGCATCTTTATTCCATCCATTGTTGTTGTGCAAAAACTTTACACTCTCTGGATAGCCATCCATACTATCTACAAGGCTCTTTAGCAAATCGTACTCATTGGTACGAGCATCAAGCTTGCGGCTTTCTTCGGCCAAGTTATTGCGCATGCCCTCCATCATATTTTGCGTAGCCAATATTTGATCTTTGGTACGGTCTTGATGCTCTTGTAAGGATAACAATTCTTTTTTCTTATTCTCTAACTCGTTTTCTTTTTCTTTTTTCTCTGCCTCTAATGTTTGTAACTGGGTTGCACGCAACTTTTGCTCTTCGTTGAGTTGCAAAATGGTTCTTTGCAAGTTTTGAATGCTTGTATCGGCTACGGCTACTTTTTTCTCCGAATCGAAACGGCTCAATTGCAATGCCTGGTTTTCTTTGCGTAGTGCGTCAATGCTACTACGCTTATCGTCAAACAAACGGCGCTTCTCCTCTACTGCTTCTTTAAGGTTTTCTAATTTATCTTCTAACTCGGTTACTTTTACTTCCTCATCAGTTATTTGAAGACCAGTAAAAGCAATGCTTTCTTGCAAGCCTGTTAATTGGCCACTGGCTTTATTTAAAAAATCGGCAAGGTTAGTTTTGGTTTCTTTTGCAAAAATTAATTTTTGACTACTAAGGTTTTTTTCGTTTTCCTTGCTACGCACTTTATCCAACATTTCGTTGTACGCATGTTGCATGGCTTGCAAAGCTTTTTCTTTTTCTACAAAAGCCAATTTTTCTGCTTCCAATGCTGCATCTTCTCCCGCAATGGCCGTTTCAAGCTCTATTCGTTTATCTACTTCTTCTTGTTGCTGGTGATTAAGATCTCTGTAAGTAATATTAAAACCTTCCAAAGCCGCTTTTGCAAGCTCTATAGATACTTCTTTGTATTCTGTTTTTATTTCAAAATATTTCTCTGCTTTTTTTGCTTGGTTTTCTAAGCTTTTAAGTTGGTTATTTATTTCAAATAATAAATCTTCTATACGAGCAAGATCTTGCTCGGTAGCATCTAGCTTAAGTTTAGCTTCTTTCTTTCTTGTTTTATAAATGGTAATGCCTGCTGCTTGCTCCAGCATTTTTCTACGGCTATTTTCCTTGTCTTTTATAATATCATCTACCATCCCCAACTCTATAATGGCATAACTATCTGTACTTATACCAGTATCCATAAATAGATTATGAATATCCTTTAGGCGGCAAGCCACATCGTTTAGGCGATACTCACTCTCACCACTTTTGTAATATTTACGGGTTACAGTTACAGTATTAAACTCTGTAGGCAATAAATTTTTTGTATTTTCAAATGTAAGGCTAACCTCTGCTAAGCCACTAGCATTACGGGTTTTGCTGCCATTAAACACCAAACTTTCTAAGTTTTCGCTACGCAGATTGCTTATTTTGTGCTCGCCAATAACCCAGCGAATACTATCAATAATATTGCTCTTTCCGCAGCCATTGGGACCAATAACACCAGTAATACCTTCATCAAAATTGAGCACGGTTTTATCGGCAAAACTCTTAAATCCTTTAATTTCTAAACTCTTTAAACGCACAGTATCTTTTTTTTAAGTGGGGCAGCAAACATACACGAATTTGGTTAAAACTAAAAACGAGTTTCTGGGATTGTATTCACATGCTATGCACAAAACGATGTAAGGTTGAAAGTTGAAAGTTGAGGGTATTTAGTTTGCGAGCCATTTAGGTTAAAAACGAAGTGAAAATCACAAGTTTACTTTATTGTGAGGATTTTTCAACTACATATAAAATAATATCATATATGAAAGATGTGAAAAACTAACTCCAAGTAGTAAAAATATAAGGATAATACTCAATTATCTAACGCTCATTCATTCCTTTAATGAAATCGCTCACCAAATAACTCAAGAGTTTTCCAGTGTTTTCATCTTTTCGTCCATCAATAAGCTGAGTGGCTCCTTCGCATATATGGAGGTAGGCAGCTCTTGCATGCCTAGCCGTGTAGGTAACGTATTGCCTTGCAAGTAGTACACTTATACCAGAGGGCGTGTGAGCACTACTTAGTGCATTTTGTATACAATCTACATCTAACTCTATACCTGTATAACTATCGTGAGTAAAGTCAACAGCTTGCCCCAATGCTTGCATAAACCCTTTTCTTTCTCTTAAAAAAATATCTTCGTATGATGTGTATTGCATAAATGGATTTGATTGTACTTCGGTCAATACATTTTGCGAAATATAATTTTCGTGAAGCCCCAAAATGCTATATTTACCTAAGTAGCCATGGCTTTCTGCATACCTAAAGGCATTGCCGCTATGCCTGCCTTCCATGCTTCTATAATCGGTATGTGCATCTAAATTAATGGCGTTTAATTGTGGCAAAGGCAATTCTCCAATTTTAAACAAACCTTTGGAAACACCTTTCAATATTGGATATGCATTGTTATGACCACCACCAATTACAATAGGAAATTTTCCTGCAACTGCAATAGCTTTCATTAAAGTTTCTACTTCCTCGTCTAGGGTATTTACGGCATGCCTGTACGCATTTATTTTTTCTTCGTCATTAAATGCATTATTTTCTATGAGGTATTTTATATCTCCAAAATCGAAATGCCCAAGCAATAAAATATCTTCTCCTGTACAAAAATCATTGCTCTGTATATTTAAAAAAGAATGGAGAAACGGATACCAATTTGTATCTGCTCCTCCAACTCCCATATTTGCTTTTACGCCAATATCTTCGGGAATGCCCACCAATACATACTTTGCGGAAGATTGTTCTAATACCTGAGGCCACTCTCCTTCTTTTGTGGTTTGAACACGCTCTCCCAATTTTGTTTCAAACCTTCGGGGTTTTGTAAGAGAAATTAACTCTTTTTTGTTGTAAAATTTAAAGTGTTTCATGTATTGATTAATTTAGAAAAGGATAAATATGTTTGGAATATAAATTTATGAGGAAAATGTTACAAATATCAATAAAATTATACGGATAAAGATGATTATATTGTTTTGCTGGGATTTTTTTTCCGAAAAGACATTTTTTTGCCGAGAAGGCGGGAAGACGTTTTATATAAAAATAAGGCGGGAAGGAAAATGCCTCGCATTTTAACCAAAGCAACCACTCTTTAGAACCCAACATCTATTAAACAATGCAACCATTAAACACCCCACTCACTAATCACTACTACCCTTCTTCACTTCCTCACACCCATTTCCCCTTTACCATTACCTTATCAATATTATTCATGCTAAAGTTGTAAAACAAATAGGCAATGGAAGGTATTTTTTTTGTAAAAATCAAATCGGCTCTTTTTCCAATCATTATTGAACCTGTTTCTTTTTCAACTTCCAAAGCAAATGCGCCGTTTATGGTTGATGCATTTATAACTTCTTCGGGTTGCATTTTCATTTGTATACAACTAAGTGCTGCTACAAAATTCATATTGCCACTTGGCGATGAGCCTGGGTTAAAATCGGATGCGAGTGTAACAGCTGCACCTGCATGTATGAGTGCTCGAGCAGGTTGCATGGGCATGCGCAAAAAAAATGCGGCTGTTGGTAATAATGTAGCAGCTCCATTAAATTGTCCTAATAATTTTATTTCGGTTTCAGTTAGTGTTTCTAGATGGTCTAAAGAAATGGCATTATTAGACATCCCAATTTCTATACCTCCAATACTGTTCAATTGGTTTACATGTAGCTTGGGTTTTAAGCCAACTGCCATTCCTGCCTTACAAATTTCATCTGTTTCTTCTGGCGAGAAAAATCCGGTCTCGCAAAATACATCTATGTAATCGGCTAAATTTTCTTGAGCAATAATTGGCAGCATTTCATTTTTTATTATATCAATATATCCACGATGATTTTCTTTGTATTCTAATGGGTAAGTATGCGCTGCAAGAAAAGTTGCTTTAATTAATACATCGCTATTTTCTTTTAATCGTTTTATAACTCGAAGCATTTTTATTTCTCCCTCAACACTCAATCCATATCCACTTTTTATTTCTATTGCACCTGTACCAAGTTTTGCCAATTCATTTAATCTTGCTAAAGCATTTGCGTACAATTCATCTTCGCTCATTTCATGTAGTTTCTTTGCAGAGTTTAAAATTCCTCCGCCTTTTGCCGCTATTTCTGCATACGTTAATCCATTTATTTTATCTACAAATTCATTTTCTCTGCTTCCTGCAAATACAATGTGGGTATGGCTATCGCACCAAGTAGGCATTACGAATTGCCCGTTTACATCTTGCACATTTTTGGGTAAATGCGGTATTTTTATTTCCAACTCATACATGTAACCATAGTCGGCAATTAAACCATCCTCAACCAATAAATATGCATCTTCCATTATGTGAAGATTTGCCAAAGCTGTACCTCGTAATTGTTCGTTTGATTGGCGAACGTTTATAAGCTTGGCGATGTTTATGAAGAGGGTTTGTGGGTGCATGAAAATTATGAATTACAGGTATTCTAGTTAATGTTTTTTTTATTCTGTCTAACTGCTTTTACTTCAGAAGAAATTTCATCCATTGTCATTTTTACTATGCCGTATTTTTCTGAAAGCGCTAGGCATTTATCCAAATTTTGAGCCGCTAGTACTTTTCTTATTAAATCAACGAGGTCATTAAATTTATAATGCTCATTAGTTATAGCAAATTTTTGAAATTCAATATCTGAAATAGAAACTCTTAATATCTTCATTAGTATTTTTATTTGTTAAGCTCTGAAAGTATGTATTAACATGCGCTTTAGCACAGGGATAAAAGAAATACAACAAAGGGTTTTAGCCCAGTATCATTGGCTTTGGGGCTAAAGCCCCTTTATGAATAATTCAGCTAACACCGACCTAAAGGTCGGTGCAATTAAAAGCAAACTACAATTGCTCATATAAATCCTTACAAAACCTCTCCAACCCTGGATCCCTAGCCCCCATCAACAACAACACACAATCATCTGTAATATGAGAGCGAATTTCTTGCAATAAATTATTTCTATCTTCTACAAAAAAAGCCTTTTTACCCAAGGCTTTTATATCGTTTATTAAATCGTTTGCCGAAATATCTTTTACAGCTGTGCCACCAGCATAAAAAATTTCGCTCATCCATATTTCATCTTGTGGGCGCAGGGCTGCGGCTATTTCTTTTACAAAATCGTTGCGCAAAAATCGTGTAGGACCATACCCGTGCGGTTGAAACCATGCTATTACTTTTTTAGCAATTGGCTGACAAGCCATAATAGATGCCGCACATTTTGCAGGATTATGTGCATAATCATCAATCACTTTAATGCCATTTTTTTCGCCAAGCAATTGATGCCTTCTGTAAATACCTTCATACATCGCCAAACCCTTCGCACAATCTTCTAACGATACCCCAATAATATTTGCAACAGCAGCAGCTGCCAATGCATTTTCCATATTGTGCTTGCCAATAGTTTTTAAATTAAAGGGCACATCGTTAATCGTAAAACTAATATTCATCCCTTGTTGTGAGAGGTTTTTTGCCACAAATCCTGCTTCATTTTCATCAGACGAAAAATCGTTTTTAATATTGTTGGATAATGTAGCCGATAATTTATTGGAACGATTTACAACAAATGCACCAGTTGTGTTTTTTCTAAATGTCGAAAATATATCGAGCAGCTCATCTATCTCTTGGTGGTCTTTATCTATATTGAGCAATAGCCCAATTTCTGGATGATACTTTACAATAGAACCGTCACTTTCGTCCGCTTCAATAACAAGCCACTCTCCTTTTCCAACTTTTGCATTGCCAATTTTTCCTTCTTTAATTATACTTACCAAACCAGCACCGCTAATAATGCCTGGCTCTAAACCTGCAGTTTCTAATATTTGAAAAAGCATACCTCCGGTGGTGCTTTTACCAGATGTACCACCAACAGCAATTGTTTTTTTTGTAGCTGCTATCAATGCCAACAAATCGCTACGCATAATAATTGGAATACCCAATTGCTTAGCAGCGTGCACTTCTGGCACCGTATCTTCAATAGCGGTGGATACAATTACCAATTCCACTTTATTGGTTACTCCACCAGCATCTTGCGGAAAACAAACAATGCCTTCCGCTTCTAATTTTTCTTGTGTTTCGTTAAAGGTATCAGCTGCAAAATATCTATCGCTACCACTCACCTGCTTGCCCGTACCCACAAGAAACTGCGCCAATGCACTCATGCCCACACCTGCTACGCCTATGAAAAAGAAATTATTTATACAGTCTAAAGATTTTATTTGGTCCAATGTATTGTTTTATTTTATTGATGCGCTAATTTACAGTTATATTGAATGCACTTGTTAATTGAAAGCATATCTTTTAACATTTTTTGAAAAAACTTTTCTTGGTCTAAATTCGTTTATATTAAAAAACAAATCAATGAAATTTTTAATAAGCACTTTTTTAGCCCTCAGCATTTTTACCTCTTGTGTACAATCTCAAAATAAAAATCTCAATATTCCGACTGCTACATCTACCAAACCCACAAAAAGCGAAGCTGTAGCTACATTTGGCGAAGGTTGTTTTTGGCATGCCGAAATTATTTTTCAAAGTTTAGAGGGTGTTAGAGATGCTGTATCTGGCTATGCTGGTGGCAAAACAGCAAACCCCAGCTACGAACAAGTGGCAAGCAAAACAACTGGCCATGCCGAAGTAGTAAATGTGTACTACGATCCGGCAAAAATATCGTACGCTACCTTGGTTGCTGCATTTTTTGCAAGTATGGACCCTACTACGCTTAACAGACAAGGGAATGATGAAGGACCGGAATATCGTTCAATAGCATTTTATAGAAACGATGCCGAAAAAGCCATTATAGAAGCAGAAATAAAAAGAATAAACGATTCTAAAAAATACAGAAGCAAAGTGGTTACAGAAGTTGTACGATTTGTAAAATTTTATGCTGCCGAAGATTATCACCAAGAATATGTTTTTCATCATCCTACACAAGGTTATGTGCAAGCGGTTTCTATACCTGAGTATCTAAATTTTAGAAAAAATTTCAAAGGCGTTTTTAAAAAATAGTAGTTTCGGAAATAAGTTGGATATAATAATTTTTCATTATAGTATATATTATTTTAAACTAACATTGTTGATTACACTTGTCAAAAACTTATCATATAAAAAAGAATTTTTTATTCTAAAAAAAAACTTTAATTTAGTCCTTCTCATTTTGGTTCGGGTTTTGTTTTTTCACTATTTTTAAGATCATTTTTATTTTTTATTATGAAATTATTTTACAGTATTTCTACAATTGTATTGTTTATTGCAATTATTCCTACATTTTTTTCTTTTACAAAACCAGTTTCATCTGGAGCGGCCCCCACTGGCTATACAGGTGCTAATGTGAGCACTTGTGTAAGTTGCCATAATAGTTTTTCGCTCAATAGCAATGGTGGGAACGTTGCTACTATTGGTTTACCGACGAGTGTATCACTAGGTACATCTTATAATTTTTCTACGATAATAACACACGGTATTGCTGATAGAGAAAAATTTGGTTTTGCCATAAAAGCGGTAGATGCTAATGGTATAGCTGTAGGAACCTTTAGTACTACAAATCCAAATGCAGGAGTATTAAGCAATGAAATTGGGCATAGAAATCCACCATTTGTTACTTCAATTGATTCCTATACATTCGATAATTTAACTTGGACGGCGCCTACAGTTGCACCAGTTTATCCAATAACATTTTATATTGTTGGCAATGCTGCAAATAATGCTCAAGGTACATTAGGAGATTATATTTACACAACAACAGTGGTTGCTAATGCAAGTGCAGTTCCTGTTACATTATCAAGATTTACAGCATCGGTATCAAACAATGTAGATGTTATTTTGCAATGGCGTACGGAGCAAGAAATTAATACGGATAAATTTATTGTAGAAAAAAGTAGCGATGGGCAAACCTTCTCATCTATTGCAACAACAAATGCACAAGGCAATTCAAACAATCAAAAAGATTATAGCATTGCAGACAAAAATCCAACAACTAAAGGTGAGTTTATTTACTACCGTTTAAAAATGATAGATAAAGATGGCACATATAAATATTCTGCTATTGTAAAAGTTTTGCTTGCTACCAAAGAAACGATTATAAAAAATATAACCACCATATACAATACTACTAACAATAGTTTTGAAGTAAACATTTTATCGCCCAACTCACAGTCGTTAAAAATAAATTGGATAAATGGCAATGGGCAATTGATTACAGAAGAAACCAAAACCTTGGTAAAGGGATCTAACAATTTTACTCTACACAATAATAAAATTGGAAAAGGGCAAGTAATATTTTTACAATTTAAGGCTGCAGGGTTTACCAAGTCCTATACCTTGGTAAATTAGATTAGTTGTTTAATTATTATTTATCTTATTGGTATTGTATTTAAAAAAAACTGCAATCGGTTTTCATCAATTGCAGTTTTTTTATGTGGATTTTTTATACTAATTTGCTTTAATAATTCCGATTTGCTATCTTTGAGTAACCAAAAATATTTTTATGGCTTACTCAATAGATTTAACTCCAAAGGAAATTG
>JAYTLA010000088.1:0-9005 GCA_043729825.1 Ferruginibacter sp. | reverse complement strand
CAATTTCCTTTGGAGTTAAATCTATTGAGTAAGCCATAAAAATATTTTTGGTTACTCAAAGATAGCAAATCGGAATTATTAAAGCAAATTAGTATAGTTTTAATTTGAGAAATCGTGGTACAGCATCAGTTGGTAATAGGTATATCATTTTAAGGTGTACAATGGCAAATGGCTGCGGTTCAATATTCAAAGACTTTGCTTTTTATACAGGCACACCTATTTGCACACCTCAAACTACTTGCTCTGGGGTAGGGCCTAATCCTACATCTAGGTCAAGCCTTTCAGTAAAAACAGAGAACCCCACATTAGTATCTATAAGCCCAAATCCCTCATCTGGGCAGTTTACAATTAAGTTATCGTCAGATGATGTAGCTGTTAATATTAAACAAGTAATAATTATTGATAAAATGGGAGCCCCTATTTTTAAACAAAGTTTCTCTACCAATGAAAAAACCAAACAAATTAATTTATTTAATCAACCACTAGATAATTATATTGTGAAGGTGTATGATGGCACTACTTGGCATACACAGAAATTAATTATTACTAAATAGATAAATCAATTATTCATGTTTTATTAAATAGGCTGCTATTTTAGCAGCCTATTTAATGACTATATATTCCAAATATTTAAACAAACAAAAGACTTTTTTTGTAAGTACGCCCCTTAACTCCTACCTTTGCGCCCGAAAAACGAGCCTATTTCGTAGGCTTACATATAAATTAACCAACGAACAGATAATTTATGGTAGAAATTAAACCAGACGAAATTTCGGCGATACTTCGTCAGCAATTAAGCAATTTTAATGCAGGGGCTAACTTAGAAGAAGTAGGTACCGTATTACAAGTAGGTGATGGTATTGCTCGTGTATATGGGCTTAACAATGTACGCTCAGGTGAGCTTGTAGAGTTTGATAATGGTGTAAAAGCCATAGCACTTAACCTTGAGGAAGATAATGTGGGTGTGGTATTGATGGGTGATAGCGGCGAAATACGTGAGGGTGATAAAGTAAAACGTACTGGACAAATTGCCTCTATAAAAGTAGGTGAAGGAATGTGTGGTCGTGTTATTAATACATTGGGTACTCCAATAGATGGTAAAGGGCCATTGGTAGGCGAGTTATATGAAATGCCTTTGGAAAGAAAAGCACCTGGTGTAATCTTTCGTGAGCCTGTAACGGAGCCATTGCAAACTGGTATTAAAGCTATTGATGCGATGATACCTGTAGGTCGTGGGCAGCGTGAGTTGATTATTGGTGATAGACAAACTGGTAAATCTGCTATTGCTATTGATACCATCATCAACCAAAAAGAATTTTATGCAGCTGGCAAGCCAGTGTATTGTATATATGTTGCTATTGGGCAAAAAGCTTCTACCATAGCTGGTGTAATGAAAACATTGGAAGAAAATGGTGCAATGGCTTATACCACTATCGTTGCTGCTTCTGCATCTGAACCTGCTCCATTACAATTCTACGCTCCATTTGCGGGTGCAGCTATTGGAGAGTTTTTTAGAGATACTGGCAGGCCTGCATTAATTATTTATGATGATTTATCTAAGCAAGCCGTAGCATACCGTGAGGTTTCTTTATTGCTTCGTCGTCCGCCAGGGCGTGAGGCTTACCCAGGCGATGTATTTTACTTGCATAGTCGTTTATTAGAAAGAGCCGCAAAAGTTGTTTCTAAAGATGAGATAGCTCGTCAAATGAATGACTTGCCAGAATCTATTAAGCATTTGGTAAAAGGTGGTGGTTCATTAACGGCTTTACCAATTATTGAAACACAAGCGGGTGACGTATCTGCTTACATTCCTACCAACGTAATTTCTATTACCGACGGACAAATATTCTTAGAAGGTAACTTATTTAATGCGGGTATTCGTCCTGCTATTAACGTTGGTATTTCTGTAAGTCGTGTAGGTGGTAATGCACAAATAAAATCGATGAAAAAAGTGGCTGGTACACTTAAGCTTGACCAAGCATTGTACCGTGAGCTAGAAGCGTTTTCTAAATTTGGTGGTGACTTGGATGCTGCTACTAAAAACGTAATTGATAAAGGCGCACGTAATGTGGAAATTTTGAAACAACCACAATACACGCCATACGCTGTAGAAAAACAAGTAGCCATTATTTACTTAGGTACACAAGGCTTATTGAAAAATGTAGCGGTGAAGAGAGTAAAAGAATTTGAAGAACATTTTTTAACAGAGATGAACAACAAATTACCTGAGGTAATGGCAGACTTTAAAAAAGGAGCATTACCAGAAGAAGGATTGAAGAAGATGGTTGAATTGGCAAATGGAATAATTCCTTTGTACAAATAAACTATTTCAAATTATATAAAAAATGCCATCGAAGATTCGGTGGCATTTTTATTGCTAGAATAAATTCTTTCAGAAATATTATATTTTACTTTCTTTTCAACTGCTGCATCAATGCCCTAAATTCTTTTGGGGCTTCTGCACACAATTCCATTTTTGTACCATGTATATCTTCAAAATTGAGTTTATAAGAATGTAAAGCCAATCTGCTAATAATTGGTCTTTCTTCATCATCATGCTTACTCAATTTATAATTCTTTTTTATAGAAGAAAGTAATATAGGTTTTCCATCTCCATACAAAGGGTCGCATGCCAATGGATGACCAATTTCTTTTGTATGCACTCGTATTTGGTGAGTGCGGCCGGTAAACAATTGAAAAGATACCAAAGAAAAATTTGGATTTGCAACTAGCACTTCATAACCAGTTTGAGATTCTTTTCCACTACGATGTACTGTCATTATACCTTTTCGAGTAAGATGGTCTGTAATAAGTGCTTCTATCATTCCAGTTTTTTCTACAGGTTCCCCAATTACAATTCCCAAGTAAAATTTTTCTACCTTTCTTTCCTCAAATATTTTACAAAGAAATTTATGAGTGGTTTCGTTTTTTGCAAATACTACCAAGCCGCTGGTATCTTTATCTAAACGATGTACTACAAAAATGCTTTTGTATTTATCTATCAAAAATTCTTTTAGCGATTTTTCTGTTTGTTCTCTATCAGGTATCGTAAGTAAACCGCTTGGTTTATTCACTGCTACAAAATCATCATTTTCGAAAATGATATCGTATTTACTTTTTGCCACTCGTTCCTTTTTTTGCCGTTGATGTATTTTTTTTATTATCGCCTTTTCTAGGTTTTGATGCCACCTTAATTGTAGGTACGCCAGCTGCTTCATCAGCTAATTTTGCTAATGCTGCTTTCTTTTCGGAGTGTGTTTTAAACTTTCTAGGCTGAGGTATTTTTATGGCTCTTTCACGCTTTGGATTTGCTGCTAATGATACTGTGTCACCTAATGCTTCTGCTATTTCTGCATTGGTAAAATCTCTGCCTTTACGATCTTCAAAGAGGATTTCTTTTTTTGTAGGCACTGTATTTTTTTTCTCCTCCCCTAAACTTGCTGCAATCTTTTTCCCACGTTTCGATTCGTTCATGTATTTCAACACACGAATTTCTTTTTCGCTAAGATAGCGCCACTTGCTACGCTCCACATTTTTCTTTGTAAGCCCTGCATACATTACCCTATCCAATCCTTTTACATCGTATCCTAAGCTTTCAAATATGCGACGTACAATACGATTGCGACCACTGTGTATTTCAATACCAATAATTGATTTATCTTTTGCGTCTGCATACGCAAGTGTGTCCACTATTACTGGGCCATCTTCTAAAGTAAGCCCCGTTATTATTTTATCAAAATCTGTTTTCGTTAAATTTTTATCTAACCTTACTTCATATATTTTTGTGATTTCGTAACTCGGATGCGATAATTTTTGTGTTAAATCGCCATCATTGGTAAGCAACAACACACCAGATGTATTTCTATCTAAACGACCAATTGGGTAAACCCTTTCATTCGTTGCTTGACGTATTAATTCCAACACTGTTTTACGCCCTTGTGGGTCGTCGGTAGTGGTAATATAATCTTTGGGTTTGTTTAATAATATATAAACCAAGTTTTTGGTAACAAATAATTTTTTGCCATTGTATTCCACCACATCAGTAGGTTGTACTTTATAACCAGGCTCGGTACAAATTGTGCTATTTACTTTTACGGTATTTGATGCTATTATTTCTATGGCTTCTCTGCGAGAACTTACCCCACAATGTGCCAAAAATTTATTTAATGGCATAGCAATATCTGTTGTATTTTGGACACTGACAACTGGTTTTGCAACAGCTTTGCCACCATTTTTCTTTGGCTCAAATACTGCTTTTTTATCTATTGCCTTTGGTGCTTTATCCGGAATAATTATCCCTTTTTTGGCTTGTCTTGCTTTGTATTCTTCTGCTTTTTTTGTTTCAAAATAAGCACGCTTTTCTTTGAGGGCTTTCTTTTTTTCTTGGCGGTATTCTTCTTTTATTACGCTGTTCTTCTTGGGATTGATAAACTTTTTAAAAGCATCTTGTGCCATAATGTGGAGTTTTTGCTGTTTTACAACAGTAGGTGAACGGCAAAGATATGAAATAAAAAAAGGATGCACTAATGCATCCTATCTTCTATTATTTTAAAATTATCTTTATTCAGCTGTTGGTTTATTTTCTCTAGCCTCCATTTTTGGTGATCTTGTTTTCTTTTCACTCTTTTTTTGCTTTTTCATTTCTTCCATTTTCGCTTTTTGCTCTGGCGTAAGTATTGATGCCATCTTTGCTTCTTGCTCTGCTTTAAGTGCTGCTTTTCTTTCCCTCATTTCTTTTACCGTAATGTTGTCCTGCGCTTTTAGCGCCTCACGCTTGGCTTTCATTTCTTTGTGGTTGGCTTTTAATTGTGCTTGTTGTTCTTTGCTAAGATTAAGTTCTTTCATCATCTTACCCTTTTCATGCTTTCCTTTTTTACGTTCTGTTTTTTCTTTAACTTCTGTTGTTCTTTCTGTTTGCGCTATACTTGCCAAAGTAAACATACATGCTGCTAAGGATAATAATAATAATTTTTTCATGGTAGCTATTTTTTAATTTTTATTTGTTATGCATCATAGACTTTTGGTAAAAGAAAAAGTTTAATTAATAAAATGTTAAAGGAATATATTTTTTGAAGTATAATAAAAAAAGGATGCAAATGGCATCCTTTTTTATGAAGTTTTATTATCTCGAATCAGATGGCCCTTTTGTTTCTATTTTATCATCGTCATCATCATCATGCTTTTCTTTTTTCCCTTTCTTATGCTTGTCGCCATTTCTGTTGTCGTCATGTTTTCCTTTCTTTCCTTTTTCATGTTTATCGCCATTTCTATTATCGTCATGCTTTCCTTTTTGGCCTTTATCATGGTCGTCATCTTTGTCTTCATGCTCCATTTCTTTTTCATCATGGTTTTCGTGCTTTTTCACTTTGTCATTTTTTCTTTCATCTCTTTGCCTTCTCATTTCATCCTGCTTTGCCCTTTGCTCTGGCGTTAGCACTTCGTTCATTTTAGCTTCTTGTGCAGCTTTATCTTGCTCACGCTTTACTTTGTTTTCTTGGCGAATAGCCTCCATCTTTGCTTTTTGTTCGGGTGTAAGATTAATATCGTTTCTTCTCCATCTACCTTTACCTTCACTTTTTCCTCTTTGACGATCTGTTTTTTTTGTTGGTTCTACTGTTGTTGTTGTTTTGTCTGCTTGTGCCATTGTGCTCATGCTGAACAGGCAAGCTGCAAATGATAATGCGAATAATTTTTTCATGATTGATTAAAGTTTATTTTACAATGTAATATAGACTAAAAGTAAATGCTAAAGTTTATTCAATATTGTTAAATATATCCTAACCCTTATTTGCCAATTGACCACAAGCTGCATCTATATCTTTTCCACGACTGCGGCGCACCCTTACATTTATTTTATGTTTAATAAGATAATCAGTAAAAGCATTTGTTCTTTCTTCATCGGGTTTCATAAAACTTACTCCTGCTATTGGGTTATACTCTATTACATTTATCAAATGTGTTGGTACTTGTTTATAAATTTTTACTAGATTTTCTGCATCTTCCAACGAGTCGTTTATATTGTTAAATAAAATGTATTCTAGTGTAATTTCATTCTTCGTTTTTTGATGAAAATATTGCAACGACTCTATTAATATTTTTAAATTGTTGCTTTCGTTTATGGGCATTATCTCCGTACGTTGCCCATCGGTAGGTGCATGTAGCGATACGGCTAAATTAAACCGTACACCATCATCGCCCAATTGTCGTATCATTTTAGAAACCCCAGCAGTAGAAACGGTAATACGATTCGGACTCATATTCATACAATCCGAAGCAGTAATTTTATCTATAGATTTTAATACGTTTTTGTAATTGAGTAGTGGTTCGCCCATACCCATATATACAATGTTGCTCAAGTTTTTCTGATATTTTTCTTGACACTGCTCATTCAATAATGCCACTTGATCATAAATTTCATCAAAATGTAGATTGCGTTTTCTATCCATTTTACCTGTAGCACAAAATGCACATGTAAGGCTACAACCTACTTGCGATGATACACATGCAGTAAATCTTTTTTCTGTTGGAATTAAAACGCCTTCTATTAAATGCCCATCCCAGGTTTTGAAACGAGATTTTAAAGTACCATCGCTGCTATGCTGTGTAGTTTCTACAGTAATGGCTGGCAAGGTAAATTCTTCATGCAGTTTTGCACGCAAATCCAGCGACAGGTTACTCATTTCATCAAAACTGCGGGCATTTTTTTTCCAAAGCCATTCGTAGGCTTGCATGGCACGAAAGCGCTTATCGCCAATGGTTTCAAAATATTCTTTCAGTCCGTTGAGGTCAAAATCACGGATGTTTTTCTTGTCTGACATTCGGCAAAGGTAAAACAAAAGAATGTACTACAGATTCTTGAATCCGTTGTATAAATTTGAGCTTAAAAAAACTAAGCTAAGGGTTTTAAATTGCTTTCCATTTTTTTTACTTTAAAATGTTGAACAATTTCTGCTTTAGTCATTTTTGATAATTTCTCACTTAATTTTTCTCTTTGTTGCCGCATAAATTTTACAGCATCAAATTGTTTTTCAATCGTTTTCATAATGAATAAAATCTCTTGGTGATCTAATTTCTAATTGTTTATATCCATTTTTTATATTAACGGAATTGTAGCCTCTTATTCGTTGCACATTTACGATATGCTTAAAGTTCCAACTTATTAAATAATCTGCATTATAAATAGTTGCAAGAGCAATATGAAGGCAATCAGAAAAACTACTTTGCCCAACAACCTTTTCATTAATGTATGCTGTAGCCAATTCAACAGCCTCATCTGTTGTTTCTAAAAATTCTGCATTTGACGACTTTATACTCTGCATTAATTCCTTAACATTTGTTGGGGCATTTTCTAATTCTTCTTGGGTTACACTCGAAAAAAGCAAAGTAAACTCACCTGCATTTAATCTTTCAAACAACGGTATTGTGAACGCTTCAAACTCAACATCAAAATGCCCGCCAAAGACAGAAGTGTCAATATATAATCGTTGTTTCACTTTATAAAAATACAAATTATTTCATTTATGTTCAAGGTGATTTTTTTCGAAATAATAAAAACCTGCTTTCATAGTAATTACCAAAATCTTTTATGTTCTCTTTTTTCTTTGTTTCTTTGCGTGAAATACTATTTATGGAAACGGTTTATATCATTGACGCAGTAAGAACGCCCATTGGAAAATATGGCGGTGCATTGTCTTCTGTGCGACCAGATGATTTACTGGCGCATGTAATACGTGCGCTTGTACAACGCAACCCAAATGCAGATGTGAATGCTATTGAAGATGTGATAGCCGGTGCAGCCAACCAAGCAGGAGAAGACAACCGCAATGTGGCTCGTATGGCTGCTTTGCTTGCTGGTTTGCCTACAACTGTGGCAGGCAATACCGTAAATAGATTGTGTGCAAGTGGCTTGCAGGCCATTATGGATACTGCTCGTACAATAGCATGTGGCGATGCGGAAATGATGATAGCTTGTGGTGTAGAAAGCATGAGTCGTGCCCCTTTTGTAATGCCAAAAAGCACAAGCGCATTTGATAGAAACGCACAAATATTTGATACCACCATGGGCTGGCGTTTTATAAATAAAAATTTGAGTGTCTTGCATCACCCATACAGTATGGGCGAAACCGCAGAAAATGTGGCCAAGCAATTTAATATTAATAGAGAAGCGCAAGATGCATTTGCAGCCAATAGTCAAGTAAAATATGATGCCGCTGCAAAGGCAAATAAATTTGCAGAAGAAATTGTAGGCGTAAAAATATTGCAAGGAAAAGAAGAAATTGTTTTTTCTGTAGATGAGCATCCAAGGCTTTCACCTATAGAGAAACTAGCTGCACTTAAACCAGCATTTACAACAGATGGTACAGTAACAGCAGGTAATAGTAGTGGTATAAATGATGGTGCAGCAGCTATGTTATTGGCAAGCGAAGCGGCTGTAAAAAAATACAATTTACAACCCATTGCAAAAATTGTGAGCATGGCTGTGGCAGGTGTAGATCCTGCTGTAATGGGCATTGGACCTGTGCCTGCTACACAAAAAGCATTGCAGCGTGCCGGTTTAAAAATAGAAGATATTGATTTGATAGAACTCAACGAAGCATTTGCATCGCAAAGTGTAGCATGTATAAATGAATTAAAATTAGATACCGAAAAAGTAAATGTAAATGGTGGTGCTATTGCACTTGGACATCCGCTTGGGTGCAGTGGTGTACGCATAAGCACTACGCTCTTACACGAAATGAAAAAACGCAAAAGTAAATATGGCCTTGCGACGATGTGTGTTGGTGTGGGGCAAGGTGCGGCGGTGATTTATGAAGGGTTGTAGAATGTATGATTGATTATTGTTATTCTGAATTTTTTGAAGCAATAAATTTTTAAGGAACGTTACCAGAATGGTTTGATAATTTTAATGTCAGCCTGAGGTACTCATAAAATAAATTTTAAGCTCTTTGCAAATGACATTTAAGAAAAGTTTTCTGCAGCTTCGCTGCAAAAAATACGGTTTGCCA
>JAYTLA010000087.1:0-26025 GCA_043729825.1 Ferruginibacter sp. | reverse complement strand
TTTTTATACCTGTAATTATATAGCCCACATCACCACAAAAAACTTCGTCTTTTTTCTCCATGCCGAGTTTCAAAATTCCTACTTCATCCGCAAAATAAGTTTGGTCGGTGCTAAAAAATTTCACCTTCTCCCCTTTCTTTATACTGCCTGCAAAAATTCTGTAGTAAACAATTATTCCTCTAAAACTATTAAACACACTATCAAAAATTAATGCTTGTAAAGGCGCTTTGGGGTCGCCTTTTGGCGCAGGTATTCGGTTAATAATTGCCGCAAAAACTTCATCAATACCAATGCCCGTTTTACCACTTGCCAACACAATATCTTCCGCCTTGCAACCTATGAGTTCTATAATTTCATCCGTTACTTCGGGTATCATGGCGCCATCCATATCCACCTTGTTTATTACGGGAATAATTTCCAAATTATTTTCAATTGCCAAATACAAATTGCTAATCGTTTGCGCCTGTATGCCTTGCGTAGCATCTACGAGCAACAGCACCCCCTCACAAGCGGCTAGGGCACGACTCACTTCATAGCTAAAATCCACGTGGCCGGGCGTGTCTATCAAATTAAGCACATAATCCTCGCCTTTGTACGGATAATTAATTTGTATGGCATGGCTTTTTATGGTAATGCCTTTTTCCCGCTCAAGGTCCATATCATCAAGCACTTGGGCTTGCATATCCCGCTCGCCAATGGTATTGGTGCTTTGTATTAGCCTATCGGCAAGGGTACTTTTTCCGTGGTCAATGTGTGCAATAATGCAAAAATTTCTAATATTCTTCATGTGAATGCTTTCCGCTCCTGTTTTAGGCTGCAAAATTAACGAAATAAGTTGGTTTGTGGTTGGGTTGATTGGATTGGTTGCGGGTTGCGAGTTTTGGGGTTGCGGGTTGAGGAGTTTGTGGTCAGTCGTCCGTTGTCCGTGGTCTCTGCCTTGTCTTGTGTCTAACATCTAATAGTCTTGTGTCTTTTTTTTAGGAGCATGAGCGATATACCTTTTCCGAACTTCAGTACCACGCTATTCGCTGCAAGTCCTCTCCGCCTTCGGCGGATGCGGGCTTTCCGCTTCTATCGTGGCTAGGCTGAGCAGAAGAACTTTTTTCAGCTTTTATTGTGGAGTAGATTGAAGCACAATTTTTGAGGAGCCCCAAAACGAAGTAATAATATTCTACTATTTGTCATCATTAAGTACTTCTTCTATCCTATTGTAAATTTGAAGTAGTTTCTCACAATTCGGATTTTTCTTATGAAACATAAAAGCAGTATAAAGTTTCTGTATTTCAGAATTGTTAGTTAAGATTTCTATTACTTTATCTATTTTAATGATATTTCCTTTAGCATTAGACTTTTTGTACCATCTTTCAAATACATCTTGTCTAGCTTTGGCTTTTTTATCTACATCGTAGCAAATATAAATGAGAGCGTTTTCTATTTTTTCAAAAAATCGTTCAATAATATCTTCTATAGTCTTCGAAACTTTTCCTGCCGTTGTTGGTATCCCAAATCTACTAAAAAAACTTTGCAGTACTCGGTCATTTTCTTAAAACGATCGCCGTTGGTATGCCGCATAGCTAAGGCAGCGCTGCTGTACCAACAACACTTGCTGTGGCTTTGATTTATTTTTTTTTGCTAGCCCTACACGAGTTGTTGGTACGCTTGACTACTTTGCCTCGGCTGCATACCAACGGCAACCGCTACAATTATGCGACGGCGTGATAGGAAGCTTTACACATATACGCAAACAAGAGCAAAAATTCTTGCCCTCTGCTTAACCTTTGATTGTAGCATATAAAGAATGTGTACAAAAGGCAAATAATAAATAAATACCTTAAATTTGTATAAAAGAATTTACATGCAAACTTCTATAACAATAGATGAAAATTTAAAAGCTATTGTGGCAGGACTTAAAAAGCTAAACAATCAAGAGCAACAATCGATATTTGCGCAAATAAATGCCACACTGATGTTAAAAAAAGGCATTCCAAAAATTGCCAATACGGATGGAGTAAAACCGCTAACAATGGCGCAAATTGATAGTATAAAACATAAGTCACGCAAACTACAACATGCGAAGTAAGAAGTTTGTGTTAGATGCCAATATTTGGGTAAGTTATTTCCTTACTAATAATTTGCTTACACTCATTAGTGCTGTATCAATAAATAAAATAACACTTTTTTATTGCAACGAATTACTGATAGAAATAGAAAGGGTTTTAAACTATCCTCATTTAAAGAAACGTTCAATAAACATAAAGAGAGCCTTAAAATTTATACAAGAAATAGGTACGCCAGCAGAATTGATTTATCCCATAAAAAATTATATTCCTGATGATAAAGATGACTCCTATGTTATAGCGCTAGCGCTACAACAAAATGCAGGTTTTGTCACAAGTGGGGATAAACATATCTTATCTCAAAAAGATATATTGGAGCATAAATATAAGAAACTGAAAATTATTACTAAAGCAGAATTCGAACGGATGTTTTATGAATAATAATATACAATCCGTAAAGCTTAAATTATCCCTTTCCTGCCCTTGTTGGAATCCCAAATCTACTAAAAAAACTTTGCAGTACTCGGTCATTTTCGTTAAGCAATCGCCGTTTTTGGTATGCAGCATTGCTTAAGCAGCGCTGCAGTACCAACAACACTTGCTGTGGCTTTGTTTTATTTTTTTTGCTAGCCCTACACGAGTTGTTGGTACGCTTGGCTGCTTTGCCTGGGCTGAATACCAACGGCGATTGCTACAATTATGCGGCGGCGTAATAGGAAGCTTTACACATATGCGCCAACAAGAGCGAAAAATAACCTTGTGAAACCTAAAAACATTGCCATAATTTCGCATCCACTTTACATTCCCTCAATATGCTAATAAATCACATCTATATTTTTACTTTATTCCTATTACTCTCCTGCAATAACCATTTTCATCAACCCCTAGCAAGTGTAAAAAAACAAACAACAACCATACGCAACTATATTAACGCAGAAGATACCAGAGATACGATAACGTTAAAAAACCTATTGGCCGATACCATTACAACCTATTGAAAAATGGAAAACCCAACAACACAAAAAATTATCAACTTTTACAAAGACTATTGGACAAAAAATAAATTTTCGAAAAATACCATTCATTCTATAACAGCCGTTGCAAAAAATACATACACCGTAAAAACATTTTTTGAAGTACAAAGAATACAAGCCGATACAGCACTACATTTTGAAAGTATTATTCTTTACAAATTAAATGAAGCTAATAAAATTGTGTATGTAGGAAAGGAATGAACCCCTAGTAGTTTTAAGGCGCAGTTGTACAAAATTTATAATTAAGTAATTTGATATACTAACACTTATAAAATAATTCACAGAACTACGTTTATATTTGAAGAAAAATTACTTTATTCCATACCAACCACAAACAAATACCATGAACCATAAAGCTGACGAATATTTTAGTAAAGCAAAAAAATGGCAAAAAGAATTAGAGCTTTTGAGAACAATTGTACTTGACTGTATGCTTACTGAAGATTTTAAATGGCGCAATCCTTGTTATACTTTTCAAAATAATAATGTTGTAATCATACATGGATTTAAAGATTATTGTGCTCTGCTATTTTTTAAAGGCGCTTTGCTAAATGATGCCAACGGTATTCTAATTCAACAAACAGAAAATGTACAAGCGGCACGGCAAATACGTTTCACGAAAGTAAAAGAAATAGCAAAAATGGAAAAGGTTTTGAAAGCCTATATTTTTGAAGCAATAGAAGTAGAAAAAGCTGGGTTAAAAGTAGCATTGAAAAAGCATGAGGAATTCGACATCCCTAAAGAATTTGAAAACCAATTAAACAAAAACACAGCTTTAAAAAAGGCTTTTTATGCATTATCACCTGGCAGGCAAAGAGGGTATTATCTTTATTTTTCTTCACCCAAACAATCCAGCACTCGAGAGGCAAGGATTGAAAAATATACACAGCAAATTATTAATGGCAAAGGCTTAAATGATTGCACTTGCGGTCTATCGCAAAAAATGCCTACATGCGATGGTTCGCATAAGCTACTAAGACAAAAATAAAATGACAGCAACTTTTTTTGCTACACAAACACAAGCACCTTCCTACAAAAATAAAATGATAAATAGGATAATGAGTGCAAAAAAGAAAAGACTAGGCTATCTCGCTTTAAAAAAAATAATACTAATCTACTTAAAATTTATTTATACAATATCCATATTCACATTTTTTTGCTTTATAAGTTACTAAGGTAGCATTGCCTAATTCTATAAGAAGAACACTTTTTTGGAGAAAAATATTAAAGAAGAAAATATCTACACTCATTTATTAACATATTTAAGACAATGTGCAAAACGAATTGTTTTTTAAACCATATTCTAAGAATTAATGTAATAAATTTACACTATCATAAATTATTTCTAATAAAAACTATTGTATGCCTTTTAAATTAATTCTTATTTTATGCATGTTTTTAAGTTATCATTATTCTGATGCGCAAACATGTATTGGTCCAAGAGCAGCTACAGTTGAAATAAGCGAAGCCGTAACAGGATCTAATTCATCTTGGACTACCGTCATCAATGCTACAATTTCAAATAATATTTATGATATAGTTGCAATGCCCAACTTAGGATTTTCAGACAGATTAAAACTTACAGGATTTGGATTTACATTACCAACAAATGCAATCATATCTGGTATTAGAGTGGAGGTAGAAAAATCTGTAACAGGCGGCCTTGTTATTAGAGACAAAGATGTTATGCTTGTAAAAGGCGGCGTAACACAAACTGTAACAAATAAAGCTGTAACAACCGCATGGCCTAGCATTGATGCATTTAGCACATATGGTAGCAATACCGATTTATGGGCAAACACATGGACAGGTTCAGATATTAATAATGCAGGTTTTGGTGTAGCCATATCAGCAGAAAGAAACATAAATGCTGGTGCACCACAAGATGCGAGAATAGATTTTGTACGAATTACAGTTTGCTATTCTGGTTTAATAGTAGTACCACTAAAATTAAAAAGTTTTCAAACTTCTCTATTTCAAAAAAATAATGTAACAGTAGCATGGACTACACTAGACGAACAGAATATTAAATGTATGGAAATAGAAAAAAGTGCAAATGGAAATGATTTTGAAAGTTTTCGGAAAATAACGCCTAAAGGCAATGGCTCATCTACAGAAAATAATTATTCGGTAATTGATAATGCCTGCTTTAATGGCGCTAATTTTTATCGTTTAAAAATTGTAGATAATGATGGAAAAATTACTTTTTCTGATATAAAAACGCAATGGGTAATCAACACAGAAAAATTATCTGTTTTATACAACGATGCATCATTACATCTTAAAATTGATGATAAACCTAGTAATTATTTCTTGAAAATTTTTGATGCAAATGGTTTGTTGTTATTTTCTAAAACTATTATAACAACCACGAAAAATTCTTTTTTTAAAATACCAATTACCTTAAAAAGTGGAAAAATTGTATTTGTTACAATTACTAATAATGACAATACGCTAAACAAAAAAATATTTATTAACTAGCATCTCGCATTTTATATACCTTACACAAAAATCCCCAAACAAAATAAATTGTTTGGGGATTTTATAATATTTTATCTCTTATTTAAAATCTGCTACAACCGTAATCTTAGGATCGGTAGCTACTTTACCTGCCCCAATAGCTGCGCCATTTACACCATAGTCAGCTAATTTGATTGTAAAATCAGTAGTTGCATTTACCGCTTTTCCTGCAACAACAATTGAAGCAGTAGTATTTACTGGCTTAGTAACACCATGCAAGGTTAAATCGCCAGTTACAGTAGCGCTATAAGTACCATCTTTCTTAAAATTCACAGCAGAAATGTTTGTAATTTTTCCTTTAAACTTAGCAGTAGGAAACTTGTCAGAATCCATCCAACCAGCGCTATTAAAATGCTCTTGTATTTTAGGATTACTAAAAGAAAAACTTTTGATAACAGATTCAAAAGCTACAGCGCCAGATTTTGTATTAAGGCTAGCTACTACTGTTTTATTTTCTGCCTTTGGCAATGCATCTAACGCTGTAGTGGCATCAAAATTTATAGTAGCAGATGTTGTTGTTCTTTTCTTTTGTGCAAAAGTTAACGTTGTTAAGCCTATTAAAGCAAAAAGAATAATTGTTTTTTTCATGTTGTTTATTTTTAGTTGTTGATTAAATTTATTTTATAACGGCACATCGTTTAAACGTTATATATTCTGTTTCCAATATTTCGCTATATGTACCACCACTGCAAGATCCTTTTATAGAAACACTATCCCCTTGTTTAAGTAATTTTGCTTGAGCTAAATGCTGATTTTGAAATGCAAAAATAATATATGCATCCGTTAATGTATCTATCATTTTTATATTAATGGTGGTATCAGCTGCTTCTATTTCCGAAACACTACCGTTAACCGTAATTATTTTTTCGGCATATTTTTTATTAGCAAAACTATCGCTTGCCTGAAATTCTTTTATAAAATCCATTGCATTTACTATAAATGCTGCTTCTTGCTTTGTAGTATCTTCAAACTTTTGGGTAAAGATAAACCATGCCGTAACTGCTCCTATTACAAATAAAACAAAACCAGCAAGTGCTATTTTTTTTACCAACCCAAACTTCTTTTTCTCCACTATTTCCATTATGAATTATTATTTGAAAAAACAAATATACAATGTTTAAACATTGAAAAGATATTTTCATCCAATTTTAACAAAAAGACTTTATAAATAGGTAGTAGCAAATATTGTGCTAGTAATTAAAACCTCTCCTAATTTTTATTTTACCGTATTACTCCACTCAAAAAAATCATCCACATCTTTTTTAAATTTCACTAAGTCTATTTTGTTGATGTAGTACATGTGACCCGAAGTGTAAAAATATTGCTTGATATTTTTTCTAAACTCGGGGCGAAGAAACATATGCTCAATATCGTACGATGCAGTAAAATATGGTGTAGCAAAATCGTAATAACCACTACCCACATATACTTTTAGTGCTGGATTTTTTTGCATAGCATCTCTTAAGCTTTCTGCTACATTTAAAAATTGATTTTGCACATTGCTATAATTCCAAGGATGCACATTACCAAAAATATTGTAGGCTTTGTCGTCTTTAAAATTTAAGTCTTTTTCAAAATAATCGTTTATCGCAGATGTAAAAGGCCCATCTATATTGGTAAATGAAGGATCAAAGCTTACACTCTCACCAGCATCATCAAAGTCACGCCCCGTAAAGCGTGCATCGAGTCTGCCAATGGTTAAGCCATCTTTTCTGCGCAATTCTTTATAAAAACGATTTTCATCTACACGCAGATTGGCTTGCAAACAATATTCTTTACTCAAACCTGTAAGGTAACTCATTTTCTCTGCTATTTTATCTTTATCTGAATCGCTCATCCATTGCCCTTTTATTAATGCACTTGCATACTCACCAAGTGCAAATGTTTCACTTTCTTTTAAGGCGGCTTGTAAATTGGCTTGCAAAGCTGGTGCTGATTTTTTATGATACCAAGCAGCAGCCGTGTAAGAAGGAATATATAATGCTTTTGGCAAATCGTTGCCAATATAATAATCGTTTGTACCAAAATTAAGCACTGGAGATATTAAGAAAATGCCATTAAAATAAATACGATAATTGTCTTGCAAATATTTCGATAACCCCGCAGCTCTTGTAGTGCCATAACTTTCGCCAGCCATGTATTTTGGTGAACCCCATCTTTCATACTTGCTTAAAAAATGGCGAATAAAAGATGCTACAGATTGCACATCTTCTACATAGCCATGAAACTGCTTTGGGCTCTCCCCTGCTGCTGCCCTGCTATAACCTGTAGCCACAGGATCTATAAAAACCAAATCGGTTTTATCTAACCAACTGTACTCATTATTTACAACTTTATAGGGTGGTGCTGTAGCAGTACCATCTTCTTTTAATGCTACTACTTTTGGCCCTAGCCCGCCCATATGCAGCCATACGGATGATGAACCTGGCCCGCCATTAAACGTAAAACATACGGGGCGCTTTGCTGCATCTTCCGCATCTTTTTTGTAGTAAGTAAAAAATACTTTTGCAATAAGTTTACCTGTATCATTTTTTAAATCGAGGTAACCTGTATGGGTTGTATAATCTATCTTTTTACCCATCACCATATTGCTGCCTTTGGTAATGGTTACTTGCACACCTGCCGGTATGAGTTCTTTGGTTTCGATGATGGGGCTTTTTTGCGCAGCTGTGTGTATGCTTATGCATACGAGTATGAGAGATAAAATTTGTTTCATATTTTTTAAATTATTTTTTTATTTTTTAAGTTCCATAATAAAAGATGATTAAAGATATGCTGTTGAATGGAGCCCTTCGATAAACTTGCCAATAAAGTTCACTCAAGGATATCTGCTGGTAAACAAAAATTAATAACCGAAGGTTTTAGAAATCTTTACAATCTTTAATTGATAGCACCGGCTTCGACAAGCTCAGCCTGACAACATTCAACCTTGAACTACCTTCAACAATATTCAACTTCTTCCCTACTCCTTCTTCGTCGAAATAACTGGCACTGCCTTCTCCCTTATCAATTTATTCAACTCCACCACATCTACATCCATTAGTTTTTTCAATTTACCCAATTGCACATCAGCCATAGCCGCAAGGTCTGTATATGCCTGCTTCAATTGCTTTGTGGGTGCATTGTTACCGCTATTGGCATAGTCATACAAACCACTTATTTTATCGTTTAATCTAATAGGATAGTTCAACACATCTTGCCCACTTTTGGCTTTTGTTTGGTATAAAGCTTCTTCAATAGTGGTAAGTTGTTTTGCAATGGTATCGCCTTTTTCTTTTATTTCTTTTGGCAGGTCTTTACCCATACGGTCTGTAAAGCCATTTATTTGAGTGCGTATATCTCGTATGTTTTTTATAGATTTTTGTATATCGCTAAATTTATCTCTAATGCTTAGTAGTGTGCCAAATTGTTCTTCATATTCTTGCTGTGTAATTTTATAAGAAGGGTTTGCTAAAATAGTAAACGCTTGCTCCGCAGAATCTTTACCTACTTTTACTTTTGCAAAATACAGTCCAGGTGCAGCTTTAGGCCCAGCTACTGTGCCGTTCCATAAAATCATTCCTTCTATTTTTTCAGCTTCGGGGTAGTACATGTTCCATACAAATTGGTTCATACCCTTGTTTATTTCAAACTTATCATTTTTCTCTTTCGCATCGGTAGCAAAAGTTTTTATCAGTTTTTTATTTTTATCTAAAATAGAAATACTTGCTTTTGTACTATCCAAAACATCTTTTGCATAAAAATGTAGCACGGAACCATTCGGCGGATTTGTACCTGCATTTTTTGCATTCGCATTTACAAAACCATCTCTGCGATAACTTTCATTTATTGGCAGCACATGTAAATTTTTATTTAAAAGATTTGCATCAAATTGTTGCACAGGTGTAAGATCATCTATAGCCCACAAAGCACGCCCCTGTGTGGCTACAATAAGGTCGTTGTTTTTTATGGTCATATCTGTAATGGGTACAATGGGTAGGTTTTGTTGAAACGGTCTCCAGTTTGCACCATCATCATAACTTATGTACATGCCATATTCTGTACCTGCATACAAAAGCCCTGCACGTTTTTTATCGGCACGTATGGCTCTAGCAAAATGCATGGCATTTATACCATTGGTAATTTCCTTCCAAGTTTTACCATAATCTTCTGTTTTAAAAATGTATGGTTTAAAATCATCCATTTTATATTTTGTACCTATAATGTATGCGGCGCCTTTTTTTGATGGATGCACATCTATGCAATTCCACATCATCCATTTGCCAGCAGCGGGCGGTGTTACGTCTGCCCATGTTTTGCCACCGTTTGTAGTTATGTTTACCCTGCCATCATCACTACCTGTCCATAGCAAATCTTTTTCGTAAGCACTTTCTGCAGCGGTAAAAATGGTACAATAATATTCTACCGAGGTATTGTCTTGCGTAATAGGGCCACCACTGCTTTTTTGTTTTGTGGTATCATTAGTTGTAAGGTCTGGGCTTATCATTTCCCAAGACTGCCCTTCATTTTCTGTAACAAATAAATGCTGCGCACATGCATACAAGCGCTTAGGGTTGTGCGGCGAAAAGAAGATCGGAAAATTCCATTGAAAGCGGTACTTCATAGTATTCACTCCAGCTCCCAACGGATTATCGGGATATACACTGATGGCTCTGTTCTCTCCGGTTTTATGATCGAGCCTACTTAAGTATCCACCATAATTTCCACCATATACCACATCAGGGTTTAAAGGATCTGCCACCACATAACCACTCTCCGCTCCTGCTGTAGGTTGCCAATGCTCAGTAGTAATTTGTCCACCATCGCTAGCACTTAAAATACGCAAGGTACTATTATCTTGTTGTGCTGCTAAAATTCTATACGGAAAATGATTATCTGTAGAAACCCTGTAAAATTGCGCTGTTGGTTGGTTTTCGTACGTACTCCAGTTATTGCCTGCATCAAAACTTACTTGTGCGCCGCCATCATCTCCTACAATCATTCTGTTGGCATCTTCGGGGTCTATCCACAAATCATGATGATCACCATGCGGTGTGTTTATGCTTTTAAATGTTTTACCTGCATCGGTACTTTTATAAAAACCTACATTTAATGCATACACAATATTTTCATTTTTTGTATCCGCAAATATTTTACTAAAATACCAAGCCCGTTGCAAAATATTTGCATCATCACTTTGTTTTTCCCAACTGTTGCCACCATCATCACTTCTATACAAACCACGACTTTTACATTCTATTGTTGCAAAAATTCTTTCGGGGTTTATGGGGCTTACCGCAATACCAATATTGCCAATCACTTCATTTTTTGGCATGCCTTTTTTATCCATTAAGCTTACCCATGTTTCGCCCGCATCGGTACTTTTCCACAAGCCACTGCCAGCACCACCACTTTCTAAACTATACGGCGTACGCTTTACAGCCCATGTGCTTGCATAAAATGTATTTGGATTATTGGGTTCCATTACCAACTCCGCCGCACCAGCATTTGCATTTACAAATAAAACTTTGCGCCAAGTTTTTCCACCATCCATTGTTTTAAAAATACCACGGTCTTCGCTTTCGCCAAACAAATGTCCAATAGCACTCACCCAAACTATATCCGCATTTTTTGGGTGTACAATAATTCTACCAATATGCCTAGTGTTTTTCAAGCCAATATTTTTCCAACTTCTACCGCCATCATCGCTGCGCCACATACCGCCAATACCCTCGCTCACATTGCCTCGTAGCGTATTCTCTCCTTCTCCTACATATATGATACCCTCATCGCTAGGTGCTAAAGCTACCGCACCAATAGAACCGCCAAAATATTTATCGCTAATGTTTTTCCAATTGCTACCGCCATCAGTTGTTTTCCATACGCCACCACCTGTTGCTCCAAAGAAAAAAGTATTTTTATGTTTGTAACTGCCCGCTACGGTTGCACTTCGTCCTCCTCTAAACGGTCCTATTTGCCTGTACTTCACTTTACCAAACAAAATAGAATCAATGCTCGATGTTTTTTGCGCAAATAAAACAGTAGAAAAAAATAATGCGATGCTGGTAATGATACATTTCATTGATGGTAATTTTTTGAAAAGGTAAATTACGAAAATGTGAGGGGCTGGCAAGAATAATTTTTTGGAGCATGAGCAATAGAAGCATTAATGAACATTTGTTTCCGCCTGTGCGCTGTACCTTCGTATGTATAAGCGGCGCTGCGCTTGCTTACACATACTCGGTGCCGCTTCCATGCGGGCTATGCTGAGCGTTGAATCCTTATTGAGCTTTTATTATGCAATAGATTGAAGCGGATTTCTACCAGACCAACAACTAGGATGTAAAAATATATCACTTCTCATTCAAATTTATCTTTTCTGCCACAGGATGCTCGCATTCAAAATTTATATTGAGTAACTGTGTGAGTGTTTGTGCAAATTGTTTTTGATATAATTGTTGATTTGTTTTTACTTCTCCTTTTGGTATGATGGTTGGCCCCAACACTGCAAACCAAATTTCATTGGCGCCTAGTATTTTAATATTATGGCTTGTCCATTCTGTTTTTACAACATCTCCTCTTCCATGATCGGTAGTAATAAATAAGGCAGTCTTGTTTTTATAAGTTGGATTGTTTTGTATAAAATTCCATAATTCGTATATCCATTTATCTACTTGGTTGGCTGCGTTTAAATAATCCCTGTAATGGCCTTCGTGTGCCCATTCATCGGTTTCGCCATACGCAATGTATAAGAGCTTTGGCTTTTTTTGTTGCAAATATTCCTTGGCTGCAAAATGCGTAAATACATCTAAACATTCTGCTTCGCCAAAAGGTTTGTACGAATCTTGAAGCATGTTGTTTAACAATATTTCATTTGGGGTTGCTTTTTTATTCGCTAATTTATCAAAAGCATTTACAACTTGCAAGCCTGTTTTTTCTGAATTAAAAATTCTATGGAAAGCATTCCAAGCACCAAACACTGCCACTTTGTTTTTGTAAGCTGGCTGTTTGTTTACAAAATCCAACATATTTGTATTGGGATTAGGTTTGTAATCATTGCTGTTTACCAATGTATCCGGATAGCCAGTAAATATTTCGTTATAGCCAGGGTACGAAAACCAATATCTGTTGGCTACATCTACTTTGTTACCATACTTTCTATTGCCATAAATTTGTCCTTGTTTTTCTATGGTACTCCATAAAAAAGGCATGAGTTTTTTTCTTCTTTCCATTTCAGTTTCTGCCCAATATTTTTTAAAAATGGTTGCACTATCTTCTTGGTTGTACTTAGCATTATTAGCTATACTGCTATCCATGCCTGTAAAAACTTCTTGCCACCTAAACCCATCGGTTGTAATGATGATGATGTTTTCTATTTTTTGGGAGAAGGTGGCTATGGAGAAAAATAAAGAAAGGGTGGTTAGTGTTTTTTTCATGATTAATTGTTGTAGGTAGTGCAAATGATAATTTAAAGATACAGCAATAAAATTTTATTGCTTACCTTGAAATAAAGCGCATATAAAATAAAGTTTTCATTTTGAAAACATTTAATATATTTGCAGTATGAATATTATTGTAAAAAGAGCTGTGCTTTATTACATATATAAATACCCCGAAGCTGAAACGCCATTGTTAATGTGGTATCATGAGTTTTTGAAACAAGAATTTAAAAACTTTAATGAACTAAAAGAAGTGTATGGCCATGCAAGTATAGTGGCTAACAATAGGGTAATTTTTAATATTAAGGGTAATGACTACAGACTAATTGTTTCTGTAAATTTTAAGCAATTAGCCGCTTACATAATATGGTTTGGTACACATAAGCAATATGATAAAATAGATACAGAAACAATTGAATTTGATACAAAGATTTTAAAATTTAAAGCAAAATAATATGAACTGGAAAATAATAAAAACAGAAGCCGCTTACCAAAAAGCTACAAAACGCACCATGGCTATTTTTCAAGCAAAGGAAGGTTCTGCAGAAGCAGATGAACTTGCCTTATTATTGTTGCTATTAAAAGACTATGAAGACAAACATATTTTTATACCAAACATAAACCCCATTGATGCCATAAAATTAAAAATGCAAGAAAATGGTGTAAAGCCAAAAGACTTAGAAACCATTATTGGCAGCAAAGGGCATGTATCTTCTTTACTTGCTGGGCGCAGAGAAATAACGCTAAAAGTAGCACAACGTTTGAGGAATTATTTTAAATTACCTGCGGAGATATTTTTACCTTCAGCTTAAAGCTTCTTATCGTAATTATTCATGCTTCTTACAGGTGCAGCGCACCGCCATATTTGTAACACACCTACTTACGCATACACGTAGGTGCAGCGCACAAAAATATTTTGCACAATCATAATATTTCTTTTCCAATATCATTTTTCATTAAATTTGAATTTTACAATGAAAGAAAAATACATATTATATAATGCAATTACACTAAATGCATCTGGAGTAAGATATAATGCAATAGCTTTAGAAATTAGTATCGTAGAATTAAGAAAGCATAAACATCATTTTACTTTTGATTTTATTTCATTAAAAAATAAAGGAATAAAAGTTTATAAAATTTGTAAAGAAAATGAGGAGGATATTTTACAAGCATTGGTAGCATTTTCTCCATCTCAGGGTGTTTTGGATTGTTATAATATGGAAGTTAGCATTTTAAACAAAAAGCCCGTTTTACTATATGATGGATTAGGTAAAAGTATTATTGCTTTATGTTGTAAAGTTTCTTTAGACTGTGGTTTAGAGGGTTTCATTACTTTTGAAGCTAAAAATAGATTAATACCTTATTATGCAAGGTTTGGTGCAAAAAAAACCTTTGGCTTAAGGATGTATATTAACAATATTGATGCAAAAAAACTGATTGATATTTACTTTTAAAATCGTATATTTGACTTATGAAAGTTGCAGAAAAAAAAGCCATAAAATACAACGAAACCAATACGCCTGAAGGATATTGTATGACAGGCAATGGCATGACAAAAGCTGAGGCTTTGCAAATGGCAGAAATAATAAAAAAAGATAAAGCGGCTCAAAAGATTACTACTTCTAAAAAATCATAATAAAATACTTTTACTTTTTCTTTTTGCATGTTAGAACTGCACGCTAATACGTATGGAGGTGCAGCGCACCCCAATCTTTGTAACTCACATACATACGCATTCACGTAGGTGCAGCGCACCGAAATGTTTTTTTCTATTATTATAAAACTATAAATGAAGGTTACGGTGCGCTGCACCTGTGGAACCTTGTGTTGCATAGCAGCTACAAAGATTTGGGTGCGCTGCACCGTTTGGCTTTATTCTACTTTCGGAATTTATTAACTGTAAGAGATGACATCTTTAAAAAAGATGTCATCTCTATAGCACACAGCCTTGTACACAGGTGCAGCGCACCGCCATATTTGTAACACACATACATACGCATACACGTAGGTGCAGCGCACAAAAATATTTTTCTCCATTATTATAAAACTACAAATGAAGGTTACGGTGCGCTGCACCTGTGGAACTTTTTACTGCATGGCAGCTACAAGGGTTGTGGTGCGCTGCACCGTTTGGCTTTATTATTGCTTGCGGAATTTATTAACTGTAAGAGATGACATCTTTTTAAAAGATTTCATCTCTATAGCACGCAGCCTCACACACAGGTGCAGCGCACCGCCATATTTGTAACCTCATACATACACATACACGTAGGTGCAGCGCACCGAAATATTTTTTTCGATTATTACAAAACTACAAACGAAGGTTACGGTGCTCTGCACCTACGGAACTCTTTGCTGCATGGCAGCTACAAAGATTGGGGTGCGCTGCATCGTTTGAGTTTATTATTGTTTTGAGTTTATTATAAACTGCTAACCTTGCCTACAAAGTATTGAAGCACCGCCGTTGGTATGAAGCATAGCATTGTGGAGCAAGCCTACCAACAACTATGTGTAGAGTATAAAAAATAATACGATTATTTGTGCTGTACTACACTTGTTGGTACGCTGGGCTGCTTACCTGGGCTGCATAGCAACAATGGCAGCTGTATGATAATTTGACGGAATAAAGTTGAGGTTTTGCTAAGCCAACAACGGCAAAATACAAAACTACTTATTCACTATATTGGTAGCATAGTCTTAATTAATAATGTGATAAGTTTAGATAAATTATTTATAAACTATGAAAGAGTATTTTCTTTCTGCACTTAAAAGTCAGCGATTGTACGAGAACCATCACCATACAAAACTAAAGCATCTCTGTTTTTTCTTAAAAAAGACGCTAAAAGTAGTTCTCCTTCGCTTTCAAGATAATCAACTGCTGTAGTAAAATTTATTTTCATCAAATTAAACGATTCAACAATAGTAGAACCATCAATAAATTTTTTTATCGCAAAATTGTCACAGTCTATTGATAGCTTCATATACTTACTAAGTAGAGCATTTACATCATATCTATACCCAATGAATGTATGAGAATCATTTTTAGCCAATTTTAATCCTAAATCAATTCCAGTTAAACATGACATTGAATAGAAAAAGCAATTTGTAAACAAATTCGAATTTATATCAGATTCAATGTAAGAGTCACCATTTGCTGTAAGTTTGTTTTTAAGTCCATGAGAGTATGCGACAAAAATAAAATTGCTAACATTGATTGTAGGAATGAACATATCAATGTATGCTTGGTTGCATCTGCCTGAATTTATTTCATTGACCACAGACAAAGGAATTATATGGTTGATGTGGTTAATCAAATCAACTTTGCTTTCTTCAAAATAAAGCCCTAAAGGGACATTGGTATGGTCAAATGCGATATGAAAGTTAGCCATCAATTTTCTTTTTTCCTCTTGATAACATGTCTATTGCTAAAAGCAATATATCTTTTTCAGTTTCCATTCCAAAAGGTGTTTTTAATCTTATTTCTTGTAGTATTTCATTTAACGAATAGGACTTACCATCTCTTGTTAAAATGTAAGGAGATTGCTTTTCACTTTCAGGATGCAAACTAATCCATTGTTCCAATGCACTATCAATTCTTATATCAAGTTGGTGAGATGCAGAACTTACTTTACTCACTATTTTTTCAATATCGTCAGTGCTACTCATAAAAGCAAGTGCGTCATTGTTAATCATGCTTTTCAAATCCTCTCGATTAATATCTTCTAAAGCACTCGCAGTCCAAATTATCACATACACCAATGAGGTTTGTTTCCGTATTCCTTCAAATACATGCACCCCAGACGGTTCACCTGCCTTAAAATTTAAGTCAAGAATGACCACCATTTTTTGAGACAAATTTTCTAAAACATAATTCAATCCTTCCTTAGATTTCTTTTTTAGGATTACATTATCAGCTCCATATTCTTCTCTCAAAACAACTAATAAAGGGTCTTTTTCTCCAATGTCATCGTGTATGACAACAATTTTAGTAGTATTCATTATTCATTTTTTTTAAATGGCAAACTTATTTTGAATGATGCTCCTTTAGGTTTGAATTCGCTTTCTATAACTTCAACTGTTCCTTTTAATGCTTCAATTCTTGTTTTTACAATAAATAAACCTAAGCCAGCACCACCATGCTCTGCTGTAGTTGTGTAGTAAATTTCAAATATTTTTTCTTCTTCACCTTCATTAATTCCATTTCCATTATCAGAGAAAAAGAAAATAAAATAATCATCTTCAATATAGCCTGTACATTTTATTAATTTATTTTTTTCATTACTCAACGCTTTAATAGAATTTGCAACAAGGTTTTGTATTATGTCTTGAAAAAATTTCTTGTTGGCGTTAATTATAAAATCATCTTTTATTTCAACAGTAACTTTTATTCCTTCATCTTGAAATGTTTGTTTGTAACCGACATACAGTAACTCTTCAATTAATTTCTTTACACTAAAATCTTCAAAGTCAACATTGGAGGCAGCATAACTCAACATGAAATCAATAACCTTATTCAAAGTATTCATTTCGTCATAAATCATCAAAGCATAATCCTTAAATAATTCTTCATACTTAGCGTTTGGAAAATTATTTTTAAAAAACTCTGCCATTCGTTTAATCTTTCCTAATGAAGTTCTAACTGCATGAGAAATACGAATAGCATAATCCTGCAAAGACATTAATGAGAAATAAATATTCTCCTTTCTAATGAACTCTTGTCGTTCCTTTTTCTGTTCACTAATTCCTTTTGAGATTGCTTGACTTACTTCAATAGCTTGTGTCTTTATGCTTTCTAAGACAGGTTTTAAAGTTGGGTTTTGGTTTTCAATACTCTCAATAGCTTCTTTAAAAAATTTCACATCTCTACCAGCTTTTTGCAAAGCCGAAGTCGTGGTAACTCTTTTCAATAGGCGTTCATAAATTTTCACTTGAGAGAACACATCAAGTTGTTCAATGATAAACTCTTTCAAATCTCTGTACTCTGCATTATCTACAAAGTCTTGACGATTGGTTGCATCAATAATTAATGGGTTATCTTCTTTGGTAATATCAACAACACCGATTACTTCTCTTGTGCTGATTTTATTAAAAATATCTCTCCATAATCTTTTATCAATTCCGAGAACATCCCTTTGTTTATCTCTGTCATCTTCAAATTCAGCAAAAGGAGTTGTTACAACATTATCCCTATAAACCTTTACTCCATCAATTCTTTTATCACTATCCTTATATGCCTTTCTAAATTTTCGCTTTGCTTCTTCATCAAAGAAATACAGTTTTATCCGAACAGGACCAAAGGGTTTTACATCCACCTTATCTGTAATTATTTTACCCGTCTTCGTATCAAATCTTAAAACTTCTTGTTTTCCATTTTCCTTATCAAATTCTACTGCCGCATGATGTGATGAATATTTAATTGCATCCGCTTTAACTAACTTATTTGTGTACTCATTATGCTCATTTGAATTCACATAAATATTGAATGGAGGGTTGAGGGGATGAAAAGGAGAAACAACTTTCGTTAATTCTTTATACAATCTATCAATATCATTCTTTGTCCAAACTTCGTTTACAAAAGAGATTTCCAAAATTGTTCCTTGTTCATCCACTTTCCCAGGGGAAGCAAAAACAGGATTTTCAATATCAGTAAACAATGTCAATTGGCTGCCTTTCGATTTGATTTCATACTCATTCCAATTTATATTTACAGTGAGCCACTCCTTATAACCTTTTTTCTTTGTTTTTATGCTTAGGTTTCCTCCTAATTTATCAACGGCAAAACGACCTATTCCTTTTTCTCCTACAAATCTTCTTACGAAAGGTTTTACTGAATATAATATAGTCCGCTTGCTGTTTGTTCCTACAACCATCCATTTATTTTCAATGTCATCGTATGACATTCCAACACCATTATCTGAAATCGTAATTTTTCTGTCGTCAGTATTTACAGTGACATTATACAAATTCACATTCACTTGTGTTGCATTAGCATCATAGCAGTTTTTAACCAACTCAAATACGGCAGTAATACGGTCAGTAATTAACTCACGACCCAATAAGCGAAATGTATTTACATCAAAACGCCACTTTAAAAATCGGTTAGTGTTTGCCAATTTGTTTGATATGATTTTTTATACTCTTTGCAATTGCTACACCCAAACCAACAGGAACTGCATTCCCAATTTGTCGTGCAATGTTTGGCGATGAAAATGTTCCCTTTGGGTCAATAAATTTATAATTTTTTGGAAAGCTTTGTATAAGTGCTGCTTCTCTCAAAGTAATTGCTCTGTCTTGGTCGGGATGCCCAAAACGACCATTGCCAAGACCAGTGCAGTAGGTTGTCATAGTTGGTGCAACTTCATTCCATTTCATTCTACCATATACACTGCCAAAACTTTTTCCTGATTCCTTTTTATGACATTCAAGCCACAAACTTTTATCCCAGTCTCTCCAAAACCCACCTTCCTTCGTTGCTTGTATTCTTTGCTTATTCAAGTCTGTCAACTTTCTTGCTCTGTGTAAAGCATCTTTAGGATGCGACACACCATCTTCAACAGGTGGTAAATGTCCAATTGCATCTTTGACTGTTACATAATTTTTATTTTTTATAGTTTTTTCAATCAATTCAATTTTACCATGCTTAGAGCCGAACAAAACCAATCGTTTTCTTCTTTGCGGCACCCCGTAATCCTGAGCATTTACTATATAGTAACTAACAAAATATTTTTTATCTTCGAGTCTTTTGACAAAATCGTTAAAAACTTTTCCTTCATCAAATTTCATTAGAAGTGGAACGTTTTCCATTGATACAATTTCGGGTTCAACTTCATCAATCAAATTTGCAAATGAGTAAAGTAATTTCCATTTTGCATCATCATTGAGTTTTATTTGTGACTTATTAGAATTTCTATGATTATAAATTGAAAATGGCTGACATGGAGCACAGCCAACTAAAATTTTTCGTTTACCCTTATTATATAAAGAAACTAATTCCTTTGCCGAAAAATCTACTACGTCTCTATGTAAGAATTTAGAATTATTATTTTTCTCAAAAGCGTATTGACAACTTTTATCAAAATCAACGCCTGCATCTACCACAAATTTTTGTTTTACAAAGCCATGTGTTAAACCACCGACACCGCAAAATAAATCAACAACTGAAAAATCGTCATATGAAATCTTTTTTAGCTTATTTGCCATAAAATAGTCCTTAATATTAAATTGCAATTTAAGGTTTTTATGTTAAGAGATAATATAAAATTTGCCAAACCTTTATCTAATATTAATTATCTTTAAAATAAATTGTAATAATCTCCTCCACAATAAAAGCTGAAAAAAGATTCTCTGCTGAAAAGCTGCGGGATAGAAGTGGAAATCCTTTTTGCCTGCCTTTGAGGCAAAAAGATTGCAACGAATAGCCTGGACAAATGTTCAACAAAGCTCTTCTGCCCACAGCACAAAAAAAAGATTTTAGATTGTTAGATATTAGACACAAGACTAGAGACCACGGACAACAGACCACACCCCCCCAACCCGTAACCCGTAACCCAAAAACCCGCAACCAATCACCAAAAATTCTTACTTTCACAAAAAAAGCATCATGCACAAAATAACCACCTTCCTCCTACTAATTATTACCACCTCCACCCAAGCACAAAATGTACTCACCCCCGAGCAACTTTGGAAATTTGGCAGGGTGAGTGGTACGGGTATAAGTAAAGATGGTAAGTATGTAGTGTATAGCGTGAGTACGCCGAGTGTGGCGGATAATAAGAGTAGCCGCAAAACTTTTGTGATACCTGTGGGTGGCGGTAATGCAGTGGCGGTGGACAGTGCAGATAGTTTGTTGGTAGATAGTAAAGTTTCGCCTGATGGAAAATATAAAATAAGTAGTGAGGATGTGAAGGTAAATAAAGTAGCGGGGAGTGATTTTTACCCCGAGCTTACGAAGAGCAATGTGATGATTTTTGACCAATTGAATTATAGGCATTGGGATGAATATGAGGATGGCAAATATGGGCATGTGATGCTTACGCCTGTGGGTGGCGGTGCGGCTAAAGATATTATGGCGAGTGAGCCTTACGACTGTCCGCTAAAACCCGATGGTGGCGATGAAGATTTTGTGTGGAGCCATGATGGTAAAAAAATAGTGTATGCTACAAAGAAAAAATTTGGTACGGCGTATGCGGTAAGTACGAATACGGATTTGTATGCGTACGATGTGGCAAGCGGCGTAACTACTAATCTTACGGCAGATAATAAGGGGTACGATTTGCAACCTTCATTTAATGCTGCGGGGCAAATGGCTTGGCTAAGTATGAAGCGTGATGGATACGAAGCGGATAAGCAAGATTTGATGGTGATTGATGGAGATTTGGATTTAGAAATCAACTTAACTAGATTTGATGACGGTATGCATGTTGAAGGTTATAAATGGAGTGAAGATGGAAAATCTATTTTCTTTTATGCACCTATAAATGGAACGCTGCAATTATTTAATGTAAAAATTCCAAAAGCTCGCAATGTGATTCCAAATATTACACAAATTACCAAAGGCGATTTTGATGTAAACGGCATTGTAGGGCAAAGCGGAAACACACTGGTAGTAAGCCGTACAGACATGACTCGTGCAGCAGAATTATACAGCGTGGATTTGAGCAATGGCAACATGACACAGCTTACGCATGTGAATGATGAGGCGTATGCAAACCTTACGCCTGCAAAAACAGAACGTCGCTTTGTAAAAACGGTAGATGGAAAAGATATGTTGGTATGGGTTGTGTATCCGCCAAATTTTGATAAGACAAAAAAGTACCCTACCCTACTCTATTGCCAAGGTGGGCCGCAGAGTCCGCTTACACAGTTTTATAGTTTTAGATGGAACCTATCTTTGATGGCGGCTAATGGATATATAGTGGTAGCACCTAATCGCCGTGGTATGCCTGGGCATGGTACAAAATGGAATGAGCAAATAAGTAAAGACCACGGTGGTATTGTAATGCAAGATTACCTAAGTGCAATAGATGCCGTGAGCAAAGAAAATTTTGTTGATAAAAAAAGATTGGGTTGTGTGGGTGCAAGCTATGGTGGGTACAGCGTGTTTATGCTCGCAGGTATGCACAACAACAGGTTTAAAACTTTTATAGCGCATGATGGTATTTTCGATTTTAGAAGTATGTATGGTGCTACGGAAGAACTTTGGTTTGTAGATTGGGATTATGGTGGTGCGTATTGGGATACAAAAAATGCGGCGGCACAAAAATCATATTCGCAGTTTAACCCTAGCAACTTTGTTGGTAAGTGGAATACGCCAATGCTTATTTTTCATGGCGCTAAAGATTATAGAGTGCCTTTGGAACAAGGGTTACAGGCGTTTCAAGCATTGCAGCTTCGTAATATAAAAAGTAAAATTGTAATTATGCCTGAAGAAAACCATTGGGTGCTGCGTGCGCAGAATGCACAGGTGTGGCAGGGGGAGTTTTATAAATGGCTCAAAGAGACGTTATAAGGTTGAAAGTTGAAGGTTTTTTAAATGCAAATGTTCAATAATCAATATGCAATGTTCAAATCTCAAGTGAAGTAAATGTTCAATTTTCAATGCTCAATTTTCAATTTTCAATTTTCAATGTTCAAGTGAAATGCATTTTGTAGGGTTGGGGGTTGGTTTGCTTTTTTGAAGTTTTATTTTTTTGCTTTGCCTTCGGCGGACAGGTTCGCAAAATTATTTTTGCCGAGAAGACGGTAAGGCGTTTTAATTAAATGTCTTTTCTGCTTCTTAGTAATTTTTTTTAATTAAGGCGGGAAGTTTTTTTGCTTTGCAAAAAAACGACTTACCGACTTCTCGGCAAAAAATAATCGCATTCTTAATTTTTACAAAATGACCAAACAACAAATCATACAATTACTACAAGAAAAGCACAACGCTTTCATTGCATATATTCAAACATTAAGTGCGGAAGAATTTTTATATGCACCTACTGATAAATGGACTGCAGCGCAACAACTAGATCATATTTACAGATCGGTAAAACCGCTTGCACAGGCATTGGGTTATCCAAAATTTATACCAAGGCTTTTGTTTGGCAAAGCAAATAGACCAAGCAAAACTTACGAACAGTTAATAAATAGATACAATGAAAAATTATCACTTGGCGGTAGGGCAAGTGGAAGATTTGTACCTGCTGCTATTTCTGCAAGTCAAAAAAATGGATTGATAAAATTAATTTTGGTTTGGGTAAACAAACTAAGCAAACGCATAGAAAAATTTAGCGAAACGGATTTAGATAAATTGATACTACCCCACCCATTGCTTGGAAAAATTACAATTAGAGAAATGCTGTATTTTACTGCATACCATGCAGCGCATCATGAGGCAATAATAAAAAGAGATTTGAAAAATAAAAATTGAAACTGATTTTTACAAGTATGTAAGAATATTATTAGCAAATTAAAAAATACACATCTATAAATTCGTAGGAAATAAACCTAAAATTCTCTTCGAGTTTGCAAAAACTACAAATACATTTCACGTATTCAATAATAGTAATTATACTTAATATGATGTATTAACACGGCATTCTCTGTTTTGTGGATAACAAATATTTTGTAGCACAATAATTGAGTTAAGGATAAGTTAATAATATAAATCCATCATATTCTACCTCGAGCAAATCTTATTAAAAATTAATGATATTTAATAAATATATTATGTTATGATATGGAAAAAACTTTTCTATACTAATATTCAATATTTTAAAGATTAGTTTGAATACATATTAGTTGGATATAGATATTTTTGAATGATTTTGGTTGCAAAGATTACGCAATTTCTTTTAAATCAAATTTAATTAAATGAGCGATACTATATTTTCAAGTATCTACATTACAGTATTTTATAATTCATTAATGTATTGATTTAATAAAATTTTCGGCAAAAAAGTGTAATGTTGCATCTGGCTTAATGTTAAATTCTTTCACAAAATCTCTAATTGATTTTGTCCATCATAAATGTTTAGTAAATATTTCATCGATATGAAGAAATTCTACTTTTTATTTTTTATTCTTCTACTCTCTCATAATATATACAGTCAAGTAACTGTAGTAGCAAAAGAACGCTCCGACAAAACCTACGAATTTATACATATAGATAGCAAACAAAAAGTAAATGATTTAATTTGGCAAGAGACGGAATCGTTTGTAAATGGTTTTGCAAAAGTTTTTAAAGATGGTAAATGGGGGTTTGTAAATGGCAGTGGTTTTCCAATTGCAAATAGTTTTTATAATAGCATAAATAACTTTTCAGAAAATGTAGCGGCTGTTGAATTAAATAATAAATGGGGATTTATAAATGAAAGTGGAAAAATAGTTATACCAATTGAGTATGATATTGTATATGATTTCAACGAAAATTTTGCTACAGTTTACAAAAACAACAAATGGTTTTTTATTAACAAAAAAGGGCAATTAATAAAACAACTTGATGTAAATATATTTTGGGGCTTTACCAATGGCATTGCTAAAATAACTAAAGGAGAACAAGAAGGCTTAATGAATGTAGATGGCGAAATAATTTCTTTAAATCCACCGAAAAAGAAAATAGATTACTCAAATTATTATCCAACAAGTTCGAGTTTACTTGGTGCTCGTGCTACATTACCATGCCCACCGAATATCGATTTTGAATTTAATAATTTTACCAATTGGATATGTTACAGAGGCACAGTGGCTGCTCCTTTTATTGGAGGAGTAAGAACAAATGTTATTACAGTAGCAGCAAATGTTCCACCCACAACACCAACTGCTACTAGGCACACTATTTACCCAAGAGTAGCGCCAACTGTAGCTTTACCGCTCGGTCCGTTAGATCCTTGGGGCTTTTTCCCTACAAACCCACCCGATGGCAGTAATTTTGCTTTACGACTTGGCAATGAATCTACGGGGGCTCAAGCAGAAAGGGTTAGTTATTTAATTAATGTACCGGCAGGGGCAACTGATGCTTCAATAACTTATAGATATGCAGTAGTATTTCAAGACCCCACTTCTCCAGCTCATTTACCTGCTGAAAAACCACAGTTTACCGCAAAATTATTTGATGTAGCTGCTGGTGGAGCTTCTGTTCCTTGTGCTACTTATCAATATGTAGCTTCTGCAAATTTGGCTGCAAATGGATTTTTCGATTCTCCCAGAAACCCAGCTCTTGTAAGGTATAAACCTTGGACATCTGTTTTTATTAATTTAAGTTCTTATGCTGGCAGAACAATGCGACTTGAATTTACAACAGCTGATTGCACTCAAGGTGCACATTGGGGCTACGCATATGTAGATGTTGGTAATTGTAATATTACTGCTAATATGATTTATTCTTGTAATCCCAGTAGCGTAAGTTTATTAGGCCCCCCTGGATTTCAAACCTATAATTGGTGGAATAGTAATTATACAACTTTGCTAGGAACTGGTCAAAACCCTGTTTTAACCCCTGCACCGCCAATTGGAACAATTGTTCATGTAGAAGTTATTCCCTTTGCTAATAATGGATGTATAGATACTCTTGATGTTACAATTGACAATACTGATCCTTCTGTTAATGCAGGTCCTGATAAAACAATTTGTTTGAGTGATTCAGTTCGCATTGGTACGGCTTCGACAGTTGGAAATACCTATTCTTGGTCACCTGCTTTATATTTATCGAATCCAAATATTGCAACTCCAAATGCAAGCCCACCTGTTACTACTACATATTATCTTACTGTAAATAATCCAGTCACTAATTGTTCAAAAACGGATAGTGTGGTAGTGCTTGTCAAACCATTACCTGATGTTACACCTCTACCCGATCAAATAGTTTGCGCTAACACTAACACTACTGCTATAAATTTTTCCGGTGCTAATATTGGTGCTACTTACAATTGGACAAACTCTAATACTACAACAGGATTGGCTGCTAGCGGTACAGGAAATATTGCTTCGTTTGTAGCAACTAATAATACAGCTGCA
>JAYTLA010000086.1:0-1740 GCA_043729825.1 Ferruginibacter sp. | reverse complement strand
ACCACGCGCGATGCTTGCAACTAAACGCAGATGCGAAACAATGAGCATCTGTGCCGCTTCTAGGTCATTGCTATTTTTGAGGCGTGTTGCGTAATCGTGTTCTTCCTCAGCGCTTAAAAGTGGAAACGCCTTAATCGCACGCATGTACTGATCAAAGCTATCTAAAGACGAAATCAACGGAATCGTTAAAGCGTTTATGATGAAACTCCTTAATTAATAGTGAATGCTATTTTAGCACTCTAGCTTTGAGAGTGCTAGATACCAAAAGTTTCAAATAGCAAAAATTATTTGTAATTTATTAAAGAGTAGCGATTTGAGTTTAAAACTGGCTAATTAACCTGCTTCTAGTTATCTACTTTGATTTTATATTCAACTTGCCCAGTAGAGGAGGGTGACAGTGACCCTGTGAGTGTCCACTTTACTGAACCTGTGGCGCCAACTGCGGGTGCGGTAGTGACTGTACACGCTGTAATTGCCGCTGGTAGTGGCGGCGGAACGACGCATCTTGCGGATAAAAAGGTCGTGTATGCAGGGGTAGCATCATTAATCACTAAGCTAGAAATAGGTGCGCTACTATTATTTTGGTAAGTGAGCGTGTAAGTCACATTGTCTCCCCCTTGCGCGGTGGCTTTATCTACTGCTTTAGTTAGCACTAAACCTGCAGACACGGCACTTACTGTAGTTGTGTCTATCACGCTTAAAGTGCTTGATAATACTGGGCTGGCATTGGTGTAGGTAAACACAGCTTGGACGGTAGTATTGGCTTGCAAGCCAAGGGCTGTACCTGTGGGTATCGTCACTTTGTTAATCACGCATATTTGCCCGCCAGCCACAACCGTGGCTGTGCTTAGCACGTTGTCAGCGGTGTCGATTAGCCCATTACAGTTGAGATCGCGGTACAAAATAGTTGGCCAATTAAGTGTGTTGCTACTGCTGGATACCAACGTGCCTGCGCTACCTGCGTCAAACTGGTGTGCGTAAAACAGCACATTGCCTGGCAAGCCTGTTTGCTGACCGTTAGCTGAAAAGCGGTTCACAGGCACATCGCCAAAGTTGACATTGCTGTAAATAATGCCAGCGGTGAAAGTGAAGCTAGTGCTGTCACTGGTGCGCGTGTAATTGCCAGCGGTACTGCCAGCACTACCGCCCGTAGATAAATAGTTGCTAAGATTGGTTTCGGTAATTAATACTGGGCTGGTGGCTGCGGCTGGAATCCATAGCATGTAGTTGCCTGCACCATCGGTAATGGCGCTGTCATGAATGGTCGCGCCCGTGCTGGCTTTGACTGCGACACCTGCGATACCAAGCTCGCCGCCATCTTTAACGCCATTATTTGCAGTGCCGCCACCTGTACCAGAATCTGCAAACACTGTGCCGCTAAGTTTACTGCCGTTAAATAAGCCAAAATTCAAATTATTTAAATCAACTGTACTTACTAAAACGTTACTACGTGTGAAATCAGGCATTTCAGTGCCCAACCAACCCACAGGAATAGTAGGGGTAATATCGGTAAGCGTACTGTTGTCATCTATAATAATAAGATAAGCTCCAGTAGAAACACTGCTGAAGTTATAGATGCCTGTAGCCGTATTAACAGCGACTGCTTGGGTTGCGCCACTGCCACCATTGACTATTAATTTAGCAAACAGGGTCAATCCTGTACCGCTTTCGTTGGTATCAAGCTGCAAGTTATGGTTGCTATCGTTGTATACCTTCCCGTACAGGGATACACCACCTGCC
>JAYTLA010000085.1:0-23807 GCA_043729825.1 Ferruginibacter sp. | reverse complement strand
TTCGTCTTGCTTAAAATAATACAAAGCGTTTTCGGTTATTTGGGTAATTTCTATTTTATCTTCGGTGGGTATTAGTTCGCTTATTCTTTCTTGCAAATATGTTTTACCGCTGCCGCTGCTTCCTAAAAACATAATGTGCAGCGGCACTGGTTGCTTTCTGGTACAGTAAACTAAATAAGCAATCATACTGTTACTGGCTTCGCCTACAATACCTGTTAATGCTATCATTTCAGCGGTTCGGTTCAGTAGGTTGGGTTTCTTTAGTTCGTTTACTGCTGCCGCTCTTTGGGCTTGTGTGAGTTCATGCTGTGGCTTTTCTTTGGGTTGTAAAGCTTCTATTTTTTTTATTCTGTGGTTCTCTAATTCGGTTATCAGATTTATAAATGTGTTGGTCGTTTGCTGGCTGCTGAGCTCTAAAGTTTCGGCTACATTATTTATCGTTTGTTCTCGCTGGGCTTGGTTGTATAAATCTAAACTGTACCATTGTGGCATGGTCGTTTTTTCTTTGTGCTTTATTTTTAGGGTAACTTTCATACGGTCTAAGCCTGTAATTTTTATACCGCCCAAAACTTCAAAATATAATTCACAGTTATCGTAAATTAATAGTTCGTTGTTTCTTGTATCTAAGCCCCCTGTCCCCCGAAGGGGGAACTTAGATTGTTGCCCTGTTTCAATATTGGCAATACTTTCATCATTTTTATTTTCAATTGAAAATAAAAATTTAGTTCGTTCTTCTATTATATCAAATAATATTTTTGGGTCGTCGTGGCTTTGTAATAAACTGTTTACGTCCTCGCCTGTAGGCAGCTGTATGCATGTAATGCGTAGGTGTGGGAGCAACGCCTGTAATACATGTGCATGCTTGCTTGTAGCGGCTGCTCCTGCATCATCTGCGTTGAGCATAAAAATAATTTCTTCTAATTGTGGTAACTCAATAATGGCTTTGCCATGTTCTTCGGTTAATCCATTTGTGCCGTACAATGATAAAACTGTGTACTGCTCTGTTATTTCTTTTTGTTGTAATAAACTAACTGCATCAATAATGCTTTCTACAAGTATTAATTTTTTCGTTTCCGCTTTTGGATAACCTGGATAAAGTCCGCTTCTATTACTTAAATAAAAATGTCGGTTGTCTTCATTGTTTATTATACTCCTACCGTAAAGTGATACAATTTTATTCTCTGCATTCTTCAATGGAAAAATAATACAATCTCTTCCCCACACCGTAAAACCTTTTACTGGTATGGCTTTTAGCAATCCATAACTTTCACAGGTGGCAATAAAATTTTTCTCATTTAATTTATGATGCCAATCTCCTGTATTAAAACCTACTTCATGCAGCTTGTAATTGATGGCTCTGCTCTCGGTGTAATCAACTGCTTTCTTTGTTAGTGGTAATGATTTTGTAAAATATTTAAACAGCTTTGTGAGTACTGCGATTTTTTCTAACGGTTCGGTTTCAATAATTAGTTTGGCCGCTTGCGGCTGTGCTGTTATCGGATTACCATTTATTAAACTGGCTGCTTTGTTTAGTGCTTCATGCTTGGTGCAGTTTTCTTTGAGTTGTATAAACTGTATGGCATCGCCTGTAGCTGCTTTGCAGTTAGCACTAAAACAACAATACGTATTTGTAGCTGGGTATATCTGCAGGCTGGGGCTTTTATCATCATGGAACGGACAGCATAGTTTATTATTCTTATCTGCTCGTAAATTGTAATGCTGCAATACTTGGATGATGCTTAACTGCGCTTTGATGTCTTTAATGTCCATGTGGATAAATTTTACTTATAGCTTATAAGGCACAAAGTAAACCACATCCGCTATAATACAAAAATCCTATACGCATAAATTATCCACAATGAGCCATACGATTGCGTAAATTACAAGCCTTATAAGCTATTTTTGTGTTAATAAGTTTCTAAAACGATATACTCATGGCTACGCAAAAAATAACCCTCGGCGACAGAATTACAGAACTCCGCAAAGCAAAAGCTTGGAGCCAATCTGAACTGGCAAAAAAAATTGGTGTCTCTTACACACAGATGAGCCGCTATGAGATTAAAGGCGTACAACCACCTGCTAACATCATAAATAAATTAGCTGATACCCTCGGCACTTCTATTGATTTTTTAATTAGTGGTGATAAAGATGAGAAGGTTAAAGCTACCCTTAAAGATGCTGAACTGCTCCAACAATTTAAAGCGGTTGAACTTTTTAATGATGATGATAAAACCGTAGTGAAAAAATTGATTGATGCCTTTATTGTGAAAAAACAATTGCAATTAATGGCTTCGTAAAAAATACTTCCCTAAATACAAAAGCCCCAACTTGTGGGGCTTTATTGCTAACAGTAATTTTTATTTTACTACTTCAATTATTTTCCATTTTTCTTCAATCTACCATTAGATATTACTTTATAATTCATTTCGTACATATCCATAATATTTTTTACATAGTATAACATTGTGTCGGTTTCCATCTTATTTTTTATTGAATAGTCAATAACCTCTTTTAATGTTAAATCAATTTCTTTAATGTCAAATATTTTAAACAACAGGTTTTCTTTAATTAAGATATGCTCCTCAGAATGACTTTGGAAAACTCCAATTCGATAAATACCATTTGAACTATAACCTAAAGCATTTTGTTGTTTAAGTTCAGTAGCAAAAATAAAATCAAGGCTACTTTTTACTGCATCCTTTTTTAATACTCCTTGTTTTATAAAGAATGTTGTAATTGCTAATCTTATGTTATTAGTCAATGAATCATTATCTACTTTTTGTCCATAAGCCGTAACTAAAAAACATAATAGAAACATTGATATAAAAAATTTGAATCGCATCTTTTTACTTTTTTAGTTTATTAAATTCATCAATTATTTGATTTGAAATTTGTGTAGGTATCTTTTCGCCCTCATTTCTTCCGCTGTTTGCGATAGTAATTATATTCCCTTTTGTAGTATGGTCTATTTCATGGCCAAATGCAGCAGCAATAATTTCTGTGGCTTTTAGTCCTTGAGTAGATTTGCCATAAAGTCCCCAAGCATCTTCTACTTTAGGGTTATTATTATCAGCTACCATTTTATCAGCCGTTCCTTTATAAAGTGTAATAGTAGAACCATCGACTATTTTCACATCAGTAGCAACACCTTTTTCATTTTTTTTAATATCTAAATTTCCATTATTAGTTACACCCACTGCTGTTGTTTCATTGCCATTCTTATCCTTGTGTGTACCTTCTGCAAAAACAACTGTCGTTTTTGTTTCAGAGGTTACTAATTTATTAAACTGTACTTTTCCGGTTTCTGTTTTCTGTAATGCTTTACCAAATTTCTTATCCTCAGCTGTGGCATATTTTGTGTAAGCACCCTTACCGTTTTTTGCATTTGCATCATATACTAGTTGTCCATCTTTATTTCGCCAATCATTTGGAGCCATTCCATCAGGGTCAATAAACCTTATCGGATTATTAAATGCATAATTATATGGTGAGTGCCTACGCATCTTATCACTTAAAGGGTCTATTACCATCCATCTCCCTATTTGATTATCGTACATCCTTGCAACATAATCTAACCACTCTAAACCACTGCCATCGCTGAACTCCTCTCGTTGTTCTTCCTTTCCATTATAAGCTTTACGATTGATTAATGTACCTGCCGCTTTACTACATAAATTAAACATTTTCTCACCGAATGGGTAAAATTCCGATGTTTCAAGGAGCGGGCTACGTATGTGGCTTACTTGCAAGTTATCAAAATATACTGGTATGTTGGGTGTTTCGTTGCTTACATACACATATAAAAAGCCGCACTTGGTAGCTACGGGTTGTTTTACATGCAGTTTAAATTCGGTATCGTTTCCTACTTGCTCACATCCACTCGCACTTTTTACAATATTAAATTGTTCATCAAAAAATATCCAATTTATATATGCTTTGGGTTTGCTACTTATGTTATTGGTATTTTGGTTGGTTAAAAAGCTTGTTACATCTGGCGTAAATGTATTGGCGGTTGTAAACTGTGTACTTGTTACCCCATGCGTATTTACTACCGCACTGCCGCTTATGCCACTTATGAGTGAGGTTACAATATTGGTAAGTGGGCTTTGTGGCGTACTTGGTGTAGCTCCATTAAGTTTATACCAGCTGTTTACTCGTATGTTTATGGTATCGCCCGTCATTACTTTTAAGGTAATGCTCGGGCCTATTTTTTGAGCACCCGCTGTGGCTTGCACTTTGGCTACAAAAGCATTTGGGTTGGTAGTTGGGTCTGCGGGGTAGCTAGCTATTGTACTCTTATTTGTTCTTGTTTGTGGCAGCCCTGCGTATATTAATTCTTCGGTGGTTGTTTGGGCAGTCTCCATCGTCGCCATGGGGTAATCGTCTCTTCTTTTTTCATCGGTTATCACTGTACGTACATTACCTGCATGGTCTTTGATAATATACAATTTTTTGCCGTTTTTCATTTTTTCCGCTGCCCCTATATCCCTTGCGTTTACCTTAATTTTTTTATACACGCCGCCCCTTACCACCCGTAGCGGTAAAAAATAATCCTCGGTATGTAGCTTTAAGCATCCCATTTTTACAACGTAAATATATTACATTATTGCTTTGGTTTTTTATTTTTCTACCTCATGTATATGTGTGTACATGCTTGTGTACGTGAAGCGCTCGTGGCGAAAAAAATTATTTGATTGCCTAACATTAACTTTTAATTATAACGCAACCTCGCAGGCAATCAAATGATTTTTTTTGCAAGCCAATGCCGCCAACATTCACTTCAAAGTATAAAAGTACCTGTGGCGGCTGCGGCAGTTTTTAAACCCAAAAGTTTTGAGTTTTAAAAAGAGTTTTGCATTTCATCAATCAAAAAAAATAAAAGATTGGCGAAGCCGCAACGCTGCCGCAGGCATTGCCTTTGACTGAACGGAGTGAGAAGGCATAAAAATAAATTCATGCTCGCATGGCAACTTTGGGAAGCGTGGGTTTCTTCACGGCTGCAGCGCAAAAAAATAATTTGCAGAGCTGCTTGGGGTGGGATTATTTTTTTGTGATGCTGCGCTGTTGGCTATTTAACATAATGCCCTTATAGGATTTTTTCTTGTGGGTTGGCATGCTTGCATGAGTAGGGCTAAAAAAAGACTATAAGGTTCATTATGTTATTTAGCTTCCGCCTGTGTGTCGGGCTTTTTTTGCGGCTTATGTGCGGTGGCTTGCAGCTCTTTTATTTTTTTGTTTACAAAAAATAAATGTGCTGCAATGTGTGTTAGCAAGCGGCAAAAAAAAGCTTGGGTGGCGGCAACAGCGCATAGGCTTGCTTGCGTGGGCTTATGTGTGTGAGCGCAAGCCTAGCCGTGAGTGTGGCGTGGGTGTTGGGCTTTCGGGGAAGATGATTTTCTTTTATCCAAACGGATGATGCTTTACCAATAAATCTGTTAAGCTGTCGGTTTCTTGTATGGCATAACGTTCGGTGCTGTCAATATATTTATGCCCTGCCATGTATTGCACTTGTCGTTTATTGTATTGTTTTAGCCAATATAAAATTACACTGGCTCGTATGTGTTGGGCATTTTTTATGATGGGATTTAAGCCTTTTAATTCTTCTAACAATGCTTGTATAATATCAGAAGTACGGGCTGCAAATAATTTATCATCTTTCTTTTTCATTTGGTCTCGTATCCCTCCATGCAAGTATGTATGCATATGCACTACCTGTTGTGCATGTAGCTGTAATGTACGGCTGTTGCCTCTTGCACTACTTGGCACATAAATTTTTCCTTCATCTAAATTAATGTCGTTTACTTCTAATTTTTTTAATTCATCGCTTTTCAACCCTTGCCACACCAATAAACCTACGATGATAATATTTCTTTGATGGGCTAAGTAAACAGATTCCTTTACATTATTTGCTACTACTTTATTTAATTTTTTATACTCAAAATACAAAGCTTCTAAGTCTGCATATTTTAAAGGTTGTTCAGTAATCGTTTTTATTTTTCCTTTTATTCTCAACGTTCTTGCAGGGTTTCGAGTAACTAAACTTTCTACTTTCAAAAACTCAAAATATTTACTGATGCTGCCTAATCGTATATTTATCGTTGCTACATCTAGATTTCTCCTTTGCTCATACTGCACATACTCCAATACATTATTTTGAGTAATGTTTTCTACTTCGTACAATTGATTATCATGTATCCATTTTATAAAGTAGCTAATATTTTTTACATGTCCAATAATAGTGCTTTCCCTAAAATGCTTTTGCTGTAAATAGTTTTTAAAATTTTCTATCATTATAATTCATTTACAATGTGTGTATAAATTTGAGTAGATATTAAGCTGCTATGTCCTAAAAATTTTGCAATATCTTCTATACTCATACCGCTTTGCATAAGATGCGTTGCAATGCTGTGGCGCAAGCCATGTAGAGTTATATTTTTTTCTATGGCTATTTTTTTATATAAATATTTTATTCGATTTTCAGGACATGTAAACCTTCCTCCATTATTTGATAATAAAAAAGCATCTGCATCATCTGCATCAATATCTTTACGCTCTAGTGGTTTACCTTGGTATTTATTTTGATATTCTGTATGTACAGTATGGTATTGCAAAAACCACTCTCTACCTTCTTTTATATAATCACTAATATCAGTCAAGTGTTTGCTGGCAATGGGTACAAGCCTTTGTTTGTTGCCTTTTGCTTTGCGTACAAACAATAATCTTTCTTGCAAATTAATATCTGTAATATTTAAGTTCACACCTTCGCCTCTACGCAAACCACAGCCATAATACAATGCAATAATGGCTCTATCTCTTTGCCCCATGGCAATACTATTTTGTATGTAAGGCAAAAAAGTTGCTTCATATAATTTCTTTACTTCTTGCACCGTTAATATTATTCTTTCGGGGGTGTCGTTCTGCGCTCGCTGTGCTGTATGCTCAAAAAAATAATTGCTTGTACTATTTATAAACTTTGCAAATACATTTACCGCATTGATAATATTATTTATACTGCTACTACTTAATGCACCTCCATAATTTCTATTTCTACGCTGTTTAATATGTGCTACAAAATCGTTTACATGATGGGTTTCTATAGATTGTATATGCAGTATATTTTTATTTTCTACATAGTGCAAAAACTCTTGTACATGTATTGGCCAAGCTTTTACGGTTCGCTTTGCATAACCTGTAGTTTGTAAATATTCGCCGTAGCTTTTTAATAAATATTTGTAATGCGTACTTTTTATAATTAAAGATTTCATGTTGTTTGTTTGGAGTTTATTATTTTATTGGGGGTGTACCTTCTAAAAACGGCGAACTTTACGAACCACTTATTAAAATCTAGTGTGGTATTGCTTTTGATGCAATTATGTAGTTCGTTTGTAGCACCGAACTTCTTACGAACTTCTGAACTACTTAATCTTCTTTAATGGCTTATTTTCCTGTGCCTGTAGCTTATGTAGTATTGCATCTAATGCAGTATTGATGCTTGTTTGTAGCTTGTTGTATTCTTCGTAACTCAATACTTCATAATAAAATCCTTTCTTCTTATCACCTTCTTTTTTTATCACAAAACCATATTGTAATAACTCCACCATATACTTTTTTTGATTGCTTGGACTATCTTTTAAAGCTTCTCTCACTTGCTTATTGGTAAAGGCTTTTATTTGATTTGATAGTAAAAACGTTTTTAGCTTTTCAAAATATTTTCTACTTGCATAACCTAGTTCATCCGCTTTTTTAAGTAAAATATTTTTCATGAGTTCGTTGGCTTCTGCAATATCTTCTAACGTAGTTTCTATAAACATTTCGCCGCTTTCTTTATCTACTTGGTGGGTTCGTTGGTATTGTTTGTAAAAAGTTATGGCTTCTATAAATGCTAAATAATGTGCATTGGTTCTACGTGGTTTAAAAACTTCTTTGGGTATTATTAACTGCTCTGCAAAAGGATTGCGTACGCTTATCGGTTGTAATATTCTTTGTACGTTTTGCAATAGCTTTTGTATTTGTTGTTGTTGGCTTGTATCTATTTTACCTGCTGCAAATAGGCGTTGGTACTGCATTATTTTCTCGTCCTGTGCTTCGCTCTCGTCTAAATAAATTAAAAAACTTCTATTTGCATTATCCTCATACACATGCTCGCTAGTGGTACAACCTGCTATACTCACAGGTCCTTTTACCGTGAGGTGTAAAGTTCTTTGGTTGCCATTGCGGTCTCTTATCGTTATGGTTTTACTTATCTTTTGTTTGCTCTGCAACTCTCTTATAGAATACAATGCCGCAAATACTCCGTCGTAATCTTCAATCAATATTACTTTATGCCCTAGGTCATCATCTATAAAATAATAAAATGCATTTGCACTTACACTGGTTAATTCTATTTTATCTTCTTTAGGTATGAGCTCGCCTACTTTTTCTTGCAAGTGTGATTTTCCTACGCCACTACTTCCAAAACTTATTATGTGCAATGGTCTTTGCAATTTTCTACTGGTAAATATTAAATACATAATCAAACGATTTACTTCTTCGCCTATCACTCCGCTTGCGCCTATGCTGTCGTTTGTTCGTTGTAATAAATTTTCTTGCTTGAGGTAGTTTTCTGCTGCAGTAGTTTCTTCTTTGCTTAAAATATATTTTTGATTTACACTTTTTAATTTGTTGCTGTCTATTTGTTGTAAACGATATTCTTCTACTGTGTTTATTAAATGTCCAACCGCCTTGTGTATGTATGTTGTACTTAGTGTAAAACGCTCTGCAATATTTTTTATGAGTTTTTCGGTTTGGTTTTCGTTATACAGGTCTAAGCCGTGTCTTATTGATGGCAAGGTTTTAAAGTCCACTTTTAAGGTTACTCGCATACTGTGCAATCCTTCTATTCTGATACCGCCTAGCAATGCAAAGTTTAATTCTTCGTGTTTCCATGTTACATATTCGGGGGAGTGGTGGTTAAGTGCTTCCATGTTGATAAATTTATTTTCCGTTCACATTTGACCCAAAAGTATAACATCTGACTTTCTATACAAAATATTTTTGACTTTTATTATTCAATTATGAACAGTATTTTTGCTTTATCAGGTATTTAACAGGTATTTTGTACCATAAATGACTAAAATTATGACTAGCTTCGGTAAAAAATTAAGAGAGTGCAGAGATGCTAAAGGTTTATCGCAAAGTGAACTGGCAAAAATTCTTAACACCAATCATTCCATTATTGGCAAGTATGAAAGAGATGAGGTCAAGCCTTCTATTGATGTAGTGAAAAATTTAGCAGATGAACTGGATACAACTGTGGGGTTTTTATTGGGAGAAACAACCCAAACAAATATTTTAAAAAATCCTGCAATGCTTAAACGCCTTAATGAGATTGATGCTTTGCCTGAGGCGGATAAACATTGTATTCTTTACACCATTGACCATTTATTAGCTTCTGTAAAAACACAAGCTGCATACAGTTAATACTAAAAATATTTTATGTACACAACCTATCATTTTAATTCCGTTACAGAAATAACTGCAGATGTTGTAGATTCTATAAAAACTGCTTTTAAAGGTAAATCAATTGTGCTTACCGTAGAAGAAGAAGACGAAAATGATGACCTACCACAATGGCATCTTCCTATTTTACAAGAACGTTTACAAAATATAGATACTGTAGAATTTGCTGATACTACAGAATTTTTAAACTCCTTTAAACAGTCATAATCTTGCATACTTCTAAAACCTCTAAAGATGCACAAGATGATATTAAAAAGGCTTTTGCCTATTACAATGCTATTAGCGAAAAACTATCAGCTAGCTTTATTGCAGATTTAGAAAAAACATCTAACAACATTAACAATGCGCCTAACAGACCTAAAAGCAGGTATGAAAATGTAAAGGCAATGAAGCTGAAAAAATTTAATTACTTCATTTATTATTTGGTAGATGATGTAGAGCTAATCGTTAAAATATTTGCAGTATTACATGGCTCGCAAGATGCTAAAAATTGGATTACTAGATTGTAATTTTATTGGCATAAAAAAACCACCACACTTTTAAAGTATGATGGTTTAATGTTTTTATTTTTTTACTTCTTTATAAATTACCACACAGGTTGCCAACGCTCACTTAACCTTCGCCTCAAACCTGAGCTAGGGATGATTTTCAAATCCATATGTAAATCCGTGTTCTTTAAAAAAATATTCAAGCTTTTCCCATATAGCATTATTAAAATCATTTTCAGTAATTCTTATATCCTTTGACGATTCAAACTCTTTACATTCAAAACAAATGTCGATGAAGGATATTTTTTTCCCTTTATAAATAAAAATTGTATTCCGTGGATTAAAGCATGCTCCCTTTTCTATGGTTCTATCTGTAAAGGGTGAGCTTATTAATTTAGATAAATATTGTAATGGTTTTCCTTTTATTATTTTCCTCTCAATAATAATATTTTGGTTTGTTTTTCCATTTAAAATAAGCCTATACTCATTCGGACTCATTTCACTTCTTGGCTTGAGTGATGTAGATGCATGACTAATCAATAAAACAGAATCTGCTAGTAGCATTTTATTTTTTAGACTTGAAAAACTATTTTGTCCACTTACTATAGTGGAGAAAAATAAAAATGTAAATAAATATATATAACGCATTTTAATATTTCAATTTGATAAATAGATAATTAGTTTAGTACTACTTTTTAGGAGTGCTTGCAACTATATTCAATGATTTAGTACCTGTACTCATAACTACATCTAAAATCCTTGTTGGTGCATTTGCTCCATTTTTTTGAAGCCACCCATCGGGCTTGCTTCCACTTAATGATGTATTTATTTTAATTGCTATGCCCGTACTAAATCTATAATATGTCGTTCCTGAATAACCTATTGGCAGAAAAGTATTCAATCTATCATTTTGTAATTTTGACAATCCATTAATTGCATCAATACCTATTTGCCCTTGTGCATTATTACAAAACGCATAAACAAAGTTGCCACCGGTTTTTACTTTGTCGCCCATTGATTTGAGGGCAGCAACTTGCCATTCTCCCCCTTCTAAATTTTTACCTCCTTTGTCATTGTAATTTTTAATTTCTTTTGATGTAATCACATCATCTGGATTATCGATATGTGTCTTATCATAATACATAAAATTTGCAGTACCATCTTGTATACCACCATGGTTTGCTAATACTAGATTATCTAAGGATTTATCAGCGACACCCAATGCATCTAATGCAGCACTTGCAGTACCAATATTTGATGCTGCAAATACAGCCCAATTACCATACGACCCTTTTTTATCTTCTGCATTAATTTCCCCTCTTTCTTTTTTACTTTTATTAATATCTATATATACATTTCTAGCAGCACCTGATATTACTCTAAATGCACTAGCAGCATCACTGCCTGTAAATCTTACTCCTCCATTTATTTCCTCAATATCATTTCCATCAGGGTCAATAAAACGAACAGGATTATTTAGACCGTAACTATAAGGTGAGAAATTTAGGTAAGTATCAGCATGGTTGTCTATAACTCCCCAACGCCCTATCTGTGCATCATACAACCTTGCTCCATAATCGTAAAGCTCTAATCCACTTCCATCACTAAACTCCTTACTCTGCAACTCCTTCCCATTGTACTTGTACTTATTTTCCAAGCTAGAAGCAGCACGGTAACTTATGCCCTCGGCTTTCAACCCAAATGCGTAAAATTCATTCGTTTCAAGCAAAGCCCCCCTCGTATGCACCACCTGCACATTATCAAAAAATACATTAACGGGGCTTTCGTTGCTACAATAAATATAAACAAACCCACTTTTTGTAGCCACCAAGTTTTGTAAATCTTGCAAGTGATTTTCTTTTAAAACATTTGGGCTACCCACTTTGCTTACCTTAAAATCTATTGCATTAAACTGTTCATCAAAAAAGATAACATTTATAAACGCCCTTGGGTTATTAAGTGTATTATTACTTTGTGTAGTTTGCGTATTTAATAAATTATTTATAGTTGGGTTAGTTCCACCTGGGTTTATTTGTGCTTGCGTTACTGCACCATGTACACTTGTAGCAGCTCCACCCGATGCGCCACCTAAAAAGCCCGTGAGTACATCTGCAAGTTGTAATAAATTATTTCCGTTTTGGTTTGCTACCTGCTGAAAATAATAGCTCTTACCTGCTACATCTATTCTATCTCCTGCCATTACTTTTAGCGTAACACCAAGCCCCATTTTATCCGCTGGTAATCCACTTGTGCTATTTAGCTTGTATAATTTTGCACTGTTTGCACTTGTATTGCTATTCGGATTATTATTTGGTGGTGCTGGTATATTTTGGTTGGTATAATTTGGTATGCCTGTTGCTTCTGCTCTTAGCACAACCTTTGCAGGATTTATATCATAAAACTTTTGTTCTTGGCTTATGGCTGTACCGCCATTATAAGTTACATCTTCAAGTGTTGCCGCTGGGTACACATCTTGCTGTTGTTCTTCTGTTATCACTACCCGTACATTTCCTAAATGGTCTTTGAGCATATAGTCGAAAACCCAAGCCCCCCCACCTACCACTTTCCAGCGCATGCGCCCTTCTTCAAATATGGCGTATTGTAGGGTATCGGGCAAAGGGGTAGTGGCTGCAAGGGCTGAGCTAGAGAGATATACAAAACCACCTACATAAGTATATATTTTGCAGGTATTGTTTTTATAGTCTTTTACTTTTTTTGTTAGTGTGCTACCTGCTGCATCGTAGGTGTAATAGGTGCAGCTCTTGCCTGCCACCGCCATGCTATCGGGCTTATCTAGCAGGTTAAAGAGGGTACCTATGCTGCCATTGCTGTTGTGTAGCCTGCGGTTATTGTCTTTTACAATATTGCCATTGGCATCGTAGGCATAATCGTCGGCGGTGCTGGTACTGTCTTTAAAATCGCCCAGCATCCCCCCCGCTGTAGAAAAATCGGTTACTTTTTGTAGGCGGTTTGTATTGGCAAAATAAGTATAAGCAAGGCTATCTATGAGCGCATTGCCCCCCACGCCTAGCAAGCCTCGCTGGCTCATGGTAAGTATATTGCCGCCTGCATCGTAGGCTAGGTTGCTTACGGTGTAGTTTACCTTATCGTTTAGCCATGCGGTGCTGCCACTGTTTTGCTGCGTAAAATCGGCTCGGGTAAGCCGCCCCACATTATCGTAGGTATAGCCATAAGCACGGGCGGTGCTATCACCTGCGTTTTTCCACTGCACTCCGGCTATGCCGCCATTGTATTGGTTGGTTGTAAAACCGCTTGTGTAAGAGAGTACTTCGCCAAAATACTCCTTGCCTGTATTGCTTGCTTGTGTTACATAAGGGGCGTTTATACCTGTAAGCATGCCTTGCATATTGTATGTAAAGGTTTCAGTATGTAAGACCCCCGAACCCCCTCCAACTCCCCCGAAGGGGGAGAGCTGCTTCGTACGTAATTGACCTGTTTCACTATACGCTAGCTGTGAGATTATCTTGTCACCAAGGTTATCTATATTTTTTGTAGTGCTAAGTACACGCCCCACATGGTCGTAGGTATATTTGGTAAGTATGGTATGGCTTTGTGCATTGCTGCCTGCTTTATTGTGGCTAAGGTAGCTGCGCAGTACCGTGCCTTTGTAGCTGTACTGCATGGTGGCAATATCCACCCCGCCTGTATGGTTTCGCTGCTGGGTTTGTATGGCTCGGCCATAGCCATCGTAGTAGGTGGCGGTGGCTTGGTAGTTGTTACCATCTAGGGTGCGTATGTAGGTACCCGTAACAGCTCCTCTTATGCGTAGGCTGCTTACTATGGGCTGGGCATAGTCGGGCGCTGCATTGTAGCTGGTTATAAAATTATTGCTGTTTATTGCGCTAGCATCAAAATTGCTACCTACTATACCGCCTATTATGTTTACAAAACTATAGTCGTCGTAAAAGGTTTGGGTTAATACTGTATAAGCTCCGCTTAGTGTGGGGTAGTTGCTGCTGTTTGCTGCTTGGTATTGTATAATTTCTTTTGTGAGGTTGCTGTATATTGTGCCGCTTTTTATGGGTCTGCTTTGGGCATCGTATAATACAAAAGCCCATTGGTTGGTTTGGCGCAGGTTGGGGTCTTGTGTCATTACAGGTCTATCTAGCAGGTCGTAGGCCACATAGCTCTTGCCCTTGCCAGGTATGCTTTTTATTATTTGCCTGCCTCGCTCATCGTAAAAATAGGCGTAACACAACCCCTGCCAACTGCCAATTGCCAACTGCCAACTGCCCACTGCTAACTGTTGCACTGCTTTGGGGGTATTACGATGCGGAGGCTACCCATTTCATCATATACATAGTACGTGCATAGCCACCCTGTGTGGCCTGCGCTTGGGGTATTGGCAAGTTGGGTTTTGGTGAGTATTGTACGCCCTGCTAGGTCGGTATAGCTTATGCTTTTTATGCCTTGCTCGTTGGTTATTTCTTGTACATTTAGTGTGCCGGGTAGGTAGTAGCTATTGGTAGTGGGTACATCATCTTCGTTTATAATATCTATATTCCAATACCGTACACTATCTGCTGCGGTACTGCTGCGGTGGGTAAGGGTTTTGCCTCTGTTGGCTCCACCCCACTCATTGCCTGCTGCTAGGCTTTTTTCGGCTATGTTCATAGGGCTGCCATCGTATAGAGTTTGGCTATATATTAGCTGCTCTGTGGGGTATAGGGTTTTGTAAAATATACTATCTTGCACAAAAGCATTTTGCTTAAACATACCATCGTTTGTGGTAGCAGCGTAAGGCATATAGGCTTGTGTGCCTGCTCTGCCAAAGGCATCGTAGTTGGCAAGGCCTACATTGTCTTTTTTGGCTGGGCTTAGCTGCTTGGCTACGGTTTGTATGCTGCGACCATTGCCATCGGCATAGGCTATGCTTGTTTGCACATCTTCTACGGCTGCTGCCATGTTTATGCCAAGGGTATCTTGCATGGGCACCTGCGGGCTATAGGTGCGTAGGTAGTTGGTGGGCGTACTTGTGTATGCGGGTGGCAGGGGTTTTATGGCTGCTACTGCCGCAGGTGGGGTACTTCCGTTTGGTTTTACTTGGGCTTGGGCTTGTAGTGCTAGTAAGCATAGTAAGTATAGTATGTGTTTTCTCATAATGAGTAATTATTTATTTACCATTTATTATTTATCATTCAACTTTGAACTTTTTTTAATGGTTGGGTGTCCCCACCAACCATGTTTTATTATCAGTTGGTTAGGACAGCAACCGATAATTTAAATATTTTTTGCCGAGAAGGCGGAAAGGCGTTTTATTGTAAAGAAGGCGGCAAGGATTTTTGCTGCGCAAAAATGCTGTGAACCCCTCCAATAATCAGAACTTTAAACCTTCACGAACCAACACTAAACAAAAAACCACAAACAATAAACACCAAACGAGTAACGCTAAACGAGAAACGAACAAACGAAAAATCTTCACTCCCCACTCAGTCGTTGGTACGCCCGCCGCACATTACCCACCCTTCGATACCAAACGACGGCAAAGGCTTCATAAATCAACACCAAACAAAAAACACCAAACACCAAACAAAAAACAATTGAACGAACGAGAAACGATTTAACGAGAAACGAACAAACGAACAAACGAAAAATCTTCACTCCCCACCCTGTCGTTGGTACGCCTGTCGCACATTACCCACCCTTCGATACCAAACGACGGCAAACACTTCATAAATCAAGAACAAACAAAAAAACACCAAACACCAAACAACAAACAATTGAACAAACGAGAAACGATTTAACGATTTAACGAAAAAAAACTACTCCTCCACCGCTCCCCTAATTCTAGCCCCCATCGGATCTTCGGTATTATCAAACACGCCTATTAGTGTGCCATCTTTGCTTATTAGGTATTTATAAAAATCTTTTTTTACTTCGCTGTTCATCATACCATTTTTGGTTACACGGGTAAGCCATTTGTATAAGTCAGATTTGCTGGGTGCTTTTACATTTGTTTTAGCGGCAAGTAGGTAATGGTAGTTGTAGTTGTTAAACACAAATGTTTTTATAGCCGCATTGCTCATGGGCGCATTGCCAAAGTCGTTGCTAGGTATGGCTATAATTACAAGGCTATCTTTATACAATTGGTGCAGCTGCTCTAGCTTGCGGTATTGTACCGTATCGGCTGTGTTTATGGCCGTGTTTACAATAAGCACTTTTTTGCCAGCAAAGGGGGCAAAACTAATATCGCCACCACCCATTTTACTGGTGCTTAAGCTGTAAAAAGAAGGATTAAATGCTAAAAAAAACTGTACTAAAAATAAGGTCTGTTGCATAATTATTTATTTTTTTAAAATTATATTGGGTTTGATATACCGCATGTGCTGCCTATTGAACAACCGCTAAAACCTACCTCGGTATAATCAATAGATATAGAGCCATCCGACCATAGGTAGTGGTAGGTACATACCCATCTAAAGCCAAACAGGCCTCCACCTATATCTACTTTTTTATATACGCTTGCGGTGTTTACCCTACAGCCAGTTTCGCATACGCCATTTACAAGTTTTACCCATGGGTTTGTGCCGCAAACTACAATAGGTAGTGGGCAGGCTACTGAGTCTGTATGGTCAAAAACATATCGTGTGGTTAAGTAGGTTTCGCTAAGAGGGTTTTCATCTCTCTCCAACCTAAGTAAAGCACCGGTGTTGTTATTGTTGCTGTCTTTAGCACATTCAAGAAAGCTAGCAGGTACTGTTTGCCACAAAGCCGCTATAGATACTACCTGATACGTATCGGAGTACTGGTATTTTTTTACAATGTTTTTATCTTTATCTCTAATAATACTGGGGCGTTTTACAATATCATATTCTGTATAAGCAATATTGTTGTTTGCATCGCAGGTGCTGGTTACCTCTCCTGTATTGGCATAGCAGGTGGTTTGCATATTGGCATCTTTGGGGTGCAGGCGCAGCTCATCTATAAGGTCGTAGCCTGTTATAATAATGCTGCTTAAGCCTGTAAAGGTTTGGCTGTATAATTTCCATCCATTGCGCTGTTCCAATATGGTATTGTTATTGGCGTGTCCATCAATACCTGCACTACCCTTGGTCCAGTAGGTTACTATATAAGTAAGGCTTGTATTTTAGCTATTGTATTGTATTGCCCCTTGGCTAAGGTTATAACTATACCTACCTGTAATGGCAGTGGTGCTATCGTACACAGGGTTTGTAATAATACTCCAGTTGCCTTCGCTATTGGGTTCAAAACTTGTGTAGGCTACATCGTAGTAAGTAGCATTGCTTACTTGCGCTATAGCCTTAGTGTTTTTGTGGCCATAAATTACACTATTACTTATGCCGCTTGGCAAGCTGGTGGTTTGTATAAGTTTGCCAAACTGCCTATCGTATAGCATTTTTTGCTGTAGTTTTATTTTATTGGTATCTCTTATAAGCACAGCAGGGTTAAAGAAACCTATTTGTGCAACAGGTAAAGGTTTATTGGTTTGCAAAGTGTATATAGCTGTAGGCTTTACTCTTGGTATTGAGAAAGGTCCAAATTTATATTGATCTTCAAAATTGCTTATAGATGTAGATACAAGCCTAGGAATAGCATCACCCATTATCCATTCTTCTGATGATATTGGTATAAAAATACTGCTATCCCTAAGTCTTCCTATAGCACCTGCTACGGTATAGTTATATGGATAATAGATACGTTTTTCTATATTTAAATTTCTGTTTTTATCGTAGGGCGTGGTTACTTTTATTACATTGTAATTGCTATCATATTCAATATCTTTTTTATTGGAAGTTATACTATTGTTTGGGTGGTAAAAAGTATCTAATGTAGAAATTAAAGATACCCGCCCACCTTCTGGGTAATATTTTTCGCTTTTATAATCTTTGTATGCTATGTTGGTACTATAGCCTATAAAATAATCAGATGCTTGCCCTGTTTTTAAAGATCTATAATTGGCATTTGCAGCGGTGCTAGTATAAGTGCTTGCAAAAATATTTTTTGTACTTTGTATAAGCCGCCCTGTATTATCGTAGGTTAATATTTTTTTGGGTAGGCCCCATTTCCAATCTTTTCTCTTTGTGTACATGTATGGATACTCCACAGGCGAGTTATCGTAGTCTTCATCATTTATATTTGTGTATTCATATACTTGCTTGCCTAGGTTTCTTGCCACTGTACCTTTATATATCTCTACCCTACTATAGCCTACAGCACTTCCTTCGCTATAGTCGAGCTCATTTACAATATTGGATAATACAATGTGTTTAGTGCTTGGGCTGTTAGATAATAAATCGTAATCATACACAGGTAGTGAGCCTATAAAACCAGAGCTCTTACCAGTTTCAGTTACATATTTATAGGTTGTAAGCGTATCTGTTTTATTATAAAACGGATCGTATTGGCGTATTTGTTTGATACGAATACCAGCGCCTACTGTGCTATTGCCAGCGCCATTGCTTTGGTTATACCAGCTTACTTGTATAGGCCAAGCTATGCTAGTGGTAGTGCCCGCACCCAAGTTGGTTTTTAGCAAATAATTGCCTGTAGGCACGGCACAATAAAACGAAGCCCTGCCGCTGTAATAAATATCTTGCATGCTCAATGTACTAGTGGCAAGCACAGTGGTGCCTGCTGTATTTGTAATGGTTACAATTAAATCGCCGTTACCTGCTATGGGCAGGGTAGTTAAATCTGTATTAGATAAATCAAAATTTATTTTAAAATAAGTTTGCGTGCCCAATATTTTTGAAATACTTATGGCTGTTTGGGTAGCAGTAGCCGCATTTATACTTATGCTTTGCTTGGTATATTGTACAGGGTAATTATCGTTGTTTTCAAAATCGTAATACGTAATGCCGCCAGCAGGGTTTTTTATAGATGCTAAACTGCTGGCTATAGCAAGCGCATTGGCATTTCTATTGGCACCGGTATAAATACCTGCCACCGTGGGTACATAATCTTTACTATTGTTTGCACCGTTGTAATAACCCCAATGGTCTTTTTTATTGTTAAAATTAATGGTAGGATCGTTGGCAACTTTAAAAAAAGGGCTGTTGTATGTAAACCTATACCCTTCCTTTAGCGTTGTTTCGGTATATTGATCTAGCCCATTTAAAAATGCACGAGAGTTACTCCCGTATGCAGCAGTATCCCAGTTAAGCATATAGCCATATCTAAACACGCTATCCTGTACCTTTATTCTTCGCAATAGCGGATAGTTACCATACCTAAATTGTCCATCTTTATTATAATCAAATACCAGTTTTTTATAGTCAGAGAAAATAATTTCTATTGGCACTTTTGCTACTCCATTTATTATGGGATTTTCAATGCCAGAATAGTAGCTACTCGTATCGGTATGGGTTATAATGCCATTTACAATACTAGCACTTTGGCTCCTATACTCTGGCACGGTAAGCGCAGCAATATTTTTGTATAATATCTTTATAGAATCAGCAGCCATTGGTGCCACTATTTTTGTAAGGTACCACCCACTGGCGTACTTAAGCACAGGGTATGCGTTTGTTTGATAGCACTTTCTTACATACGTAAGTTGAGATTCTTTTTCTTCAAAAAAATATTTGTTACCATCTTCGGTAGTTATAATAAATTTATTGATGGTGCCATATAGGCTTGGTGCCAATGTTTTTGGGTTTTCTATAGGTTCTGAGTATATGAGTCCATCATCGCTTAAGTCTCTTTTTATTACCTGTATTTTTATTTTGGAAGTGGTTGATAAAAAAATAGTGCTATCCTTACCTATATAAAACTTACCGGACCTGCCGGCAAAATTATATTGAAACACATCTTGCTCCGCATCTATACAATTTTTATTGTACTCCGTTACACTGGCTCTTGGGTCATTGGGTATAATTTGATGGTACAAAAAACCAAAAACTTCACAATCATCAGGTATTCCTCTCACGGTTCTTGTAACTACTCCCCCAGCACTCATATTCCAGCCCAAGCCACTACTTGTAGGCAGCTCATTTACTTTTACCCCACCAGCAAAATAATCTAACGATACGCCAAAGTTTAACCCACTTTGGCTAGCATAATTGTAAATGGGTACAGATATGGCAGGTATGCCAGTATAAAAATTTACTGGAGTAGCTTCTTCCTTTGATGCGGCTCCTGTATTACCTGTAGTGGTGGTATTAGATTGACTAAAGCCATAAAAATACAGCAACATAAAGCCCATAAATATTACACTAAATTTTTTCATATACATAAAAATATTTTTTCTTTTTTAAAAAATTTGACCAATCCTTATCTGCACTGCCTGCGTAGGCACTACGTGTGTGTTGTACAACATGTCGTACAGCAATTGTATTTTGGTACCCTTTATCCATTTGGTTTTTCCGCCAGCGGAGGAAAACTTTATTTTTTTGCTTAGCCCTATAAGTGCGCTGCTTTGAAGCGCATTGCCTATACCAGTTGTGCCATACGCATTGCGTATTTCTGAAAAATTCTTAAACGCTTGGTTATAATTTAATTCGAAGCCGCTTGAGATAAAAAACCCACCCCCTCTAGCTCCCCCACGGTGGGAGAATAATTTTACATCGTATCCACTTCGTAAGCTAAAACCTCCATGCTGTACATAAAAATTATTTATAGATCCATAATTTAACTTATAGCTAAACCCAATACCTACAATGCTTTTATCGTTTACCTTATAGCCAATGCTCATACCCATATCTGCCTGCGAGCTTGTATATCTATTTGGCTTTCCAAATTGTATATTGCTACCTAGCTCCAATCGTTGTTTAAAGGTTTTACTCTTTAATTCTTTTTTCTTAAAACTTGGTAATCCATCTTGAGCATCCACTGTTGATGCACCATTACCATTTGTTTGTTTTAATATTTTATCTTTTAGTTTTGTAAGCTCTGCCTGCGCCGCTTGCATATTTGCACTTATTTGTGCAGCAGCATTTGGGCCGCCTGCGGCAATTCTATTTTGAATTAAACTGTTTACACTTGCACGGGTTTGCAAGCCTGCAAGCGAGGCGGTATTAGCCGCATTCGCCGAAGATGAATTATTACCAAAGAGCGAGGCAAGCATGCTATTGTTTTTTACAAACTCTTGCACGGCGGGTAATTTGCCTAAAAGCTCTAGCGCTTTTTGCTCCGCCTTGCCAGGTTCGCTAAATAGTTGCTTATAATTTTGAAGCGACTCACCGAAATAAAAGCACTCTTGTTGCATTTTACTTATATACCTATTTTTCCCTAGCACTTTATATGCTTGGGTAAGCAATTCTTTTTTTCTTTCTTGTATTAGCTTTTCTGCTGTTTCGGTTGTCGCTACATCTTTTTCGAGCTGGGTTATTTTTTGCTTTGCCTTTTGTATTGGGGCTATGTACTTACTATTTAGCTTTTCTTTTTGGGTTTCTAGGTATTTAATATTGGTGGTTAGCTTATCGTTGTAGTCGTTATAACGTGCCTTGGTATTTTCTGCAAGGCTTTTTCCTTCTTTTATTTTAGCTAGCATGCTGGCAAATGTTTGTCGGCCTTCTCCAAATAATTGTTGCACAGTTTCGGGTGAGGTTTTTTCTAGTAGTTTGCGTACTTTTTCTTCCCACCGAGCAAGCTTTTCTAAAGTCTTTTCGGTTTTGCTTGTAATACGGTTGGTATATTTATCTATTTTTTTGTTGGTTTGTGTTATAAATTTTAGGGGTATTTTGGTAATGGCGGGTATGGGTTGTAATGCAGCAGTATCCTGCGCTTGGCTTGGTACACTGTGTAGTAAAACTGCTATAAAAAGAGTAGTAATTTTTGCCAAGCCCATCAGCTAATGTTTTGGTAGTGAATATGCTAATATAAAATAAATGTATGATGACGTTTTTATATAACCAACTTTTATGCATTGTTTTTTTTAAATATATAAAATATTTTTGCTCATATATGTATGTTGTAGTGTAAGCCAATATGGCTTGTAGGTTAAACACTACAAAAGCGAGGTGTAATGTCATCCCTTCGGGCAATGTCATTATATTAAGCAGCTTTTTAATTGACTACTAGCATTTCAGTATAATGGCTAAAGCCCAAAACCAAGGCTATTGTGGCTAAAGCCACTTTAGTTTATATATTTTTTGCCCGTGCTAAAGCACGGGGCAAAGCATAGAACATTAACCTAATGACATTGCCCTTCGGGATTTTTTCTTAATATGTTTGTATGCTATATTAATAACAGCCTTCAGGCTTAATGTATTATTTTATTATTGTTTTAAAAGTTATTTTAGGATGAGTAAACAGCTTTGCAATCCCGTAGAAATCTTGTATCAGTCTTGTATCAGAATTTGGTTAAACAGAAAATAGTTATCGCATAGTATTTGCGGCATAATATAACGCTACAAAAAGAACGTATAACCTATGCTATTGGTTGGTGATACAGCACAAGTGTTCGGAAGAAAAAACATGTCGCTCCTACGGCGCTCTGATTAGGTTTTATAATTTATTTCTACTGACATGCCGCCTCTAATGAGGCTAAAAAAGCTCCAGAGGAGCGACATGTCAGTAGATGAATTTTAAAATTTGTTGTATAAAGCTCTGTAGAGCTTGCCCGCCGAAGGAGGGAGCGGCATGTTAAAGGTATTTTTAAATCTTCTGAACAGTTATCGTGAATACCAACCAAAGCGGGGTAACGTTTTACCAAAATAATAGAACCTTACACGAAGAAAATATAACGTTTTACCAAAAAAATATAACGTTACACGAAAAAAATATAACGAGTTACCAAAATAATAGAACGTTACACGAAGAAAATATAACGAGTTACCAAAATAATAGAACATTATGCGAAGAAAATATAACGTGCAATTAAAATAATGTAACGTTATACGAAGAAAATATAACGTGCAATTTTAATTGCATAATGCTTTCTAAAAAATATTATTACGCATAGCTATAAAATGCTTTGTTAATTTAGGAAACCTTAACGATTAATATTTTGCAATAGAAATTTCGCACAATAAGTTTGACAAACAATTGCAATTGTACCAAACAATTTTTTCAAACAACATAAATTTAAAAAAAATGGATTATATACCAAGTAATGATGGTGCTTTAATGCTATGGGCACAAAATTATAAAACAAACATAGCCACAGCAGGGGTAACACTAGGCCTAACCCCTACCGAAATAACAACAGAGCAAACGCTTTGCGAAGATTTGATATTGGGTATAACACAAGTGCAAGCTGCCAAAGCTGCCGCTGCAAGTGCCGTAAAACAAAAAGAAGACCTAATACAAACAGCAGGTGGTGCATTGCGTACAAATATTGGCAGGCATAAAAAAGCTACTACTTATACGGCTACAATTGGCGAATCTTTAAAAATAATAGGCGGTGCCTATAGTGTAGATATTACAAACTACAAAGCCAAAATTTCTGTAGAAAAATTTGCTGCTTTTGTGCGCATTAAATTTACCAAGCAGGGTGCAGATGGTATAAACCTTTACCATCGTAAAAAAGGTGAAGCCCCATGGAAATTTTTGGCCAGAGATACCAAAAGCCCCTACGATGACCATATTGTACTAGCACTGGGTAACCAACCTGAGCACTGGGAGTACAGGGCATTTGGCGTAATAAACGATGATGAAATAGGCCAAGCAAGCGATATTGTAGAAGTGGTGTATGGTGGGTAGGCAATAAAAAAGAAGCTGTTTTACAAAAATAAAAAAGAAGCTGTTTTACAAAAATAAAACAGCTTCTTTTTTTAAAATATAATTTCTATTTTTTACTTCAACCCAAACACTTTCTTCACTTCTTTTACTGCATCCAATTTTTCCCAAGTAAACAATTCTACTTTTTTCTTTACTGATGTACCGTATGGAGAAGTA
>JAYTLA010000084.1:0-9961 GCA_043729825.1 Ferruginibacter sp. | reverse complement strand
TACACGAAGACTACGCTCTACCTCTACGGTAAAATCCACGTGACCGGGAGTATCAATAATGTTGAATTTATATTGTTTGGTATCAGCAGTTTTTACACCCTGATCCATTGGAAAGTTCCAAAAACATGTAGTAGCAGCACTTGTAATAGTGATACCTCTTTCTTGTTCCTGAGCCATCCAGTCCATTGTAGCGCCACCATCATGTACTTCACCAATTTTGTGGTTTACACCGGTGTAGTAAAGGATACGCTCTGTAGTAGTGGTTTTACCCGCATCAATGTGCGCAGCAATACCAAAGTTTCGTTGATAACGTAAGTCTCCCATTTTGTTTTTTGTTAAATTGTTATTTGTTTAATTGTTAAATGATACTTCGATGAATCATCTAATATCTTGTATGTAAAAATTTGATTTTTTTCTTTTGTTGCCAGCAAAAACAACAGCTATGGTCAGCTTCATTGGCGTCGCACATTTCATCTGTATATCTTTATTCAGCTTTTATCGTAGCGTATGTGGGCTACATATAACTCCCCCAGTAGAAATCCGCAGTTGCGGCGTGGGTTTGTATTTATTTTTATGCTCTCATATAGTGCTAAATCATTCAACCTCCATCCACAATGATATTTGTTGATGCTTTTAGCGGCGCAAAGGTAGGGGAATTGGGGGAATAAACAAGGGGTAAGCTGATGTTGTTGAAAAACAATCTTTTTTACGTTAAATTTGCCCTAGCAATACTTAAGAATATATTGCTAACTACAAAAAATGAAGATATTATTAGACATACCTGATAATAAAGCCACCTCTTTTATGGATGTCATTAAAAGCATTTCTTATGTGAAGGCAAAACCTTTAACAGATTCAAAGGCAAAATTGATGAGTGAGATAAAGGAAGCTGTTGAAGAAATGAAATTGATTAGAGCCGGAAAAAAGAAAGCCCGTAACGCAGAAGATTTTTTAAATGATTGCAAATTTTAGAATTATCCTTTTAAGTTTTTATATAATTCTTCTACCAAAAGATAAATAGTTGTACAAGGACAATGATTGGCAAAATCTTCTCTTCCGATATACTTTATATGTAATTCTCTTGCTCTAGCAATTGCAAGCTTTTGCAATTTCCCTTCATTAATCAGATGCCTATCATAATGCCCTTCACAAAATTTTTGAGTTTTTGCTATTTTACTAAAACTTTTTAATTGCCATGCCTTTTTTAATATAGGGAACAATTCTTTTCTTGTATGGCGAACATCTAATTTTTGATAATGAAGTACAAACCACAATTCAAAAGCATCATTCGACCATGCTACTTTCATTCCATTACTCTCAGCTTTAGTTATTGCATTATTAAAATCTTGAGGTTGTGTAGCAGCTTCATCAGGTTTTATATCATAATCAAACACACACCAAACTTCTCTGCCCTCATATTTTTGTTTTCCTCTAATTTTTAAAGCATAATCTACTAATGATGTTTTTGAATTACACCCTCCTTCAATAATGACAGTGTTTGTTGGAACAGGAAAATTTTTGAAATATAACGGTTCTGTATTCTCTCCTTCACATATTATTAAAAATGATTTCTTCTTCTCAAGCTTTTCTTCTTCGTACGGACTTGTTTCTTTTTCGAATCCGATTAAACGCAGATAATCTTCATTTGCTTTTGTTTTGCTCGGCTTCTTATAATCCATTATCTTCTGAATTTTTACTTACAACATTATCCATTTTACCAAGAAAAGGAACAGCTTCATAATTGCCATTAAGATACTCTTTTTCGTATGACGCATCCTTTCTCACGCCTTTAAATTCAACCAAAGTGCTTAACGTACTCATTCCATATTTATCTTTATTGACTAAGCAAATTTGATCTCTCCTCAATTCAGCCCTTCTCAAGAGACCTGTATCATGCGTTACAAAAATTATTTGAGCATTATGTGGGTTTGTTTTAGGAGAATTATATAACTCAACTATTTTTAAAGTTAAGTTGGGATGAAATCGGGCGTCAAATTCATCAATAATTAAAGTCCTATTGTTCTTTAAAGATTCTAATACTAAAGCACCAACACTAAATAGTTTACTAGTACCTTCTGATTCCCATTTTCCAAAAGGAACAGATATCCTATCTTTCATTTGCCCATTCTCATCGTATCTTATATGAGATGAAAATAAACTTGATGCTTTTTTAATCCAAACTTTATCAGTAGGTGGTTCAGCAACTTGCAGGGGATGGTTTTTGAAATCATAATCAATTTCATCTATCAATTCTAAATCTTCGATTCCTGTATCAGCAGCATTTAGTAAACTTTTGATTGCTTTTTTTTCTTCTTCTGTTCCCGCCAATAATTTATGCATACCAAATTGTATTGCTGCTGTATCTTTAATCCCATCTATAATAATTAATGATTTTATTTCATTTCGAATATTAGCTGCAATATGATTTCCACTTAAAGCAGCACCTGTCAAAAAGAGAGAATCATCTCTAAACAATTCATTATCGGTTCTACTTGCTTGGCTTTTAAAATCTTTTGCTCCACTAAAATTCTCTTCATTAATGTTAAAATCATGAGGAGTTCTCATAAAAAATTCATTTTCATTTTCTTTCTCACCTTCAAAAAGCCATTCGTAAGTAATTTTCTCACCCAAAATTTGAAATCCATATCTATATGTCAATCCTTCTCTCAAAAATATATATTGAAAAAAAACAGGCTCACTTTCCCAATCCGTTATTAACTTAAAAGAATCATCCCAAATATTCTTTGGAATCCCTTCTTCTACAACAGATTTAACTACCATGTGACTAAATGCACTTAATGCATTTATTAAATTGCTTTTCCCACTTGCATTACTTCCATATATAGCTTTCGACTTTAATAATCTAAAGTCTGAAGATGTAAAAACATTGCCCTCCTCATCGCCACTATCATTAGTACGTAGAGGTGCAGCTTGCATCGTAAACTTCTGAATATCACGAAATGAGCGAAAATTACCTATTTGAAATTCTATAAACATGATGTGAAGTTAAATATTATTTGTGAAAAAATCACAAATAATTAAAAGATTAACATTTCAACTATTCATATTATCGAACAATTTCTGGAGATAGAAAACAAATCCGAAAATATTATTCCTCAATTCCCCCCACCCTTCCTCCTACCCTCCAATATTTTATAAAAACTACGGCTACGTATTTCATCAATCGTCAAACCAGTTGCAGTAGCTTCTGCTTCGGTAATAGCCCCGCAATTTAATGCCTTTAAAAAAAAGTTAAGCAAACCTTGCCCAGTAGCAGCATCATCAAATATATCGCCAGTAAGTGTAGATATGGCCGCTCTTTCTACAAATATTTTTAAACGATTGGTGGCATCGGCCATGCTGCTCAAAAAGAAATGATAAGTGGCTGCATAACGCATCGGTATTTGTGCAGGGTTAAGATCCCATCCTTGGTACAAGCCATTTATTAAAGAATGCATGGTATGATTATACCCAATACGCCAAGCATTGTGCACGGCATTTTTATTTTCTTGCAATTGTTTGTCCGTAAGGTTTTCGCCACGGTGCGGTGCAATGGGCATTACGTTGGTAGCGCCGTCCGATAAAAAAATACCAGTGCCTCCCAAGGCTACTTTTGTCATGTGATGTGCAAAGTCACAAACAGAGTGCGCCATGGTTTGGTACTTTGCTGTAATGCCACAAGATGCAGTATAATCGTATGTACCAAAATGGGCAGCTATCAATCTTCCTTCGCCTGCTCTTATTATTTTCATTAATGGATTACGGCCTTCTTCATCCATAATTATTTGTGTGGCTTCTACCATTGTTTCCATTTTTAAAGTACCAATGGGTAGGTTGTTTTTTGTTTCTATAATTTCAAACAATCGTACCAATGTAGTTACCTGCTCGGGTATGGTTACTTTGGGCAACATTACAATAAAATTTGTTGGCAGTTTGCCATTTGTTTTTTGTAGTAATGTGGTTAAAAAAATATCTAACGTCCGCACGCCTCTATTTTTTAAATCTTCGGTAAATGGTTTTATACGAATACCAATAAATGGCGAAATTGTTTTTTCTACCATGCCATCTGCCAGTTCATTAGCGGCTTGTACCGCAGTAGCATCTTCTTCTGCATCGGGTCTGTTACCAAAGCCATCTTCAAAATCTATTCTAAAATCTTCTACGGCTTCTGTTTTTAATTTTTGTATTATTTTATTATAAATGGTATAAGAAATATAAGCTGGATGTTTTTTTCTATCGGATTCGTTTGCATTTTCTAATTCGTGAATAAGCGCTGTTTTTTCTGTTTCGTTGGTTGGCAATAATTCGTACCCATTAAAATGCAAGGCTTGTGCAAGTGCTACAAAATTTGGCGCATAGGTTAGCAAATTTTTCAAAGCAATATCGCCCATTTTTATACAAGTATCCGACTTAAATAAATTGGCTCCACCATAAACAGTATGCACTGCTTGCCTATCTGGCTTATCGCCTGGGTATGTTTTTTGAAATTGTAGATTGGCTTTTTTCAAAGCTTCTAATAAATTTTCTTTTTGGTTGTCTGCAATGCTAAAATTCATAAGGCTGTTGTTCTATGTTTATACAAAAAAATATTAAGATCCTCTATAAGTAGAGTATGCAAATGGATTTAATAATAATGGAATATGATAATGCTCATTGTTTGAAATAATAAATGTAATTTCTACAAAGGGATAAAAAGTTTGCACTTGTTGGGCATCAAAATATGCTTTGGTTTCAAAGGTCATTTTATAATTTCCAAAATCCAATATTTTATCGTCTTCCAATAAATTGGCAATACGACCATCTGCATTTGTAATGCCAGTAGCTATACAATGCCAATCTGCATTGGTTTGTTGGTATAATTTTATAGATACGCCTTGTGCAGGTTTTCCTATTGTTGTATCTAAAATATGTGTTGTTAGTTGGCTCATTAGTTTAATAATTTTTCTAATCGTAGTTTGGTTATTTTATTTTGTTCGTCAGCTGCTATTTTAATTTCCACATCCTCATTGTTGCTCAATCTATCTTCTAGCATACATAACATTTCTGCTGCCGATTTTCCAGTTGCGCAAACAATAAAGATATAGCCAAATTTTGCTTCGTACAAATCGTTACCATTTGCCAATGCTTCTATCGTTTCTTTATTAGCTACACTTACACTGCTTTGCTCGCCCGATGCCCATTGTGCAGTAGCTGCAAATTTTTTTGTGAGCGATGCTACATCTCCAATTTTGGGATGATGTGTAAACGCTTCTTTCCAATCAGCTTCGTTACAACGATACCATTCTTCTTCAGCGCATTCCAATAATTCTACTAAATCATCTACCGGAAAACAATGCATCATTTTATTTACCCAAGCAGCAGCGCCACAACATTTAGTTAATTCATTTATTCGTTCCTCAGCCGACAATATATTTAATTCGTGTAAAGTCATTTTATTATTTTACCATTTAGGTGCAAATATCAATTTCTAATTTTTCCCCAAAGACTCATTCTGCTTATTCCACCATCTGGAAAAATATTTAATTTCACATGCGTAAACGGTCCTTTATTGGTTATTTCAGATTCAAAAAAATGTTCAAAATCGGCAGCCAATTTTGTTTGTGGCATTATTGGTTGCCATACTATTTTTTCTGCATCAAATGTATTTGCATCATCTTTGGAAATATTACATCCTTCCAATAAAAAAGAATCCGGATAATTTCCTTTGAAATGACATGTATCAATTAATATTTTTTCTATTATCCCCAAATGTGCCAATTGCACAATTACCCAATCTTTATTATTTGGCGTTCTGTTTCTTTTTGTTTCCCATCCATCGCCCATATTTACTCCTCGCCCTGGCATCAATAAATTATCCATGTGCGAAAAAAACATATCGTTACATAAAACAGATTTTGCGCCATTAGTAGCTGCAGCAAGGTTTACTGTTTCGCTGGTATTTACGGTACTCCAATCTTTATACACTTCGCCATACACTTTTAATCGAGCCACACCACCATCGGGATAAATATGCAATTTCAAATGTGTAAAAATGCTATTGTCTTTTATATCATAAAAATTTTGTGAGCCAGGAGCAAGTGGAGATTTTGATAATATTTCTTTCCATACTATTTTATCAAAATCTATATTTTCTGTATCAGTAATCGTAGCCGCTTCTATAGATGCATGTGGTGGATGATTGCCTAAAAAAAAGTTGGTATCAATATCTACACCAACAATTTTACCAGCAGTACCGAGTTCAATAATACAATAATCGTGTCCTTCGGTTCTTTTGCGTCTCGACTCCCACCCATCCATCCATTTGCCACGGTCGGTATATTTATCTGCAATAAAAATGCCTCTGCCAGGTTTTAATAAATTTTCTTTTTCGGCAAAAAAATCATCGGTACAAAAAAGTGCTTTTGCACCTAATTTTTCAGCAGCAAGGTTTGTTAGTTTGGTGTATAACGGTTCGCTCATTATTTTTTTATTTAATTCTTTAAAAGCAATTTGCCATTGTTCAAATGTAAAAAATTATTTTCATTATATACTTTTTTACCGGCAAGCCAAGTTTGTTTTACAACGCCAGATAAAGTTTCATTTAAGTATGGGCTAATTTTATGTTTGTGATACATATTGTTTTCGGTTACAATAAATTTTTCTTCGGGATTCCATACTACAAAATCTGCATCGAATCCTTTTTCTAATTTTCCTTTGCTGCTCAAATTAGGTAAGCGTGAAGGTTTTTCGGATAACCATTTTGCCATATCAGTTATCGTACAATTGTGTTTTAAAGCGGCCGTCCATAATACAGGCAATGCATATTGTATAGAAGATATGCCACCCCATGCTTTCATAAAATTACCAGATTGTATTTCTTTTACATTTGGCGGTGCAGGTGAGTGATCTGTTGCTACAAAATCGATAATGCTATTTTTAAGAGCCTGCCATAACTGTTCATTATTTTCTTTTTCTCTTATGGGTGGCGCACATTTATATGCTGTTTTTCCATCTTTTATATCCTCGGCATTAAAGTATAAATAATGTTGTCCAGTTTCTACTGTTATGGGCAATCTTTTTTGTTTTGCCATTTCAATTTGTTCAATAGAATTTGATGATGATAAATGTACAATATGTGTTTTACAATTAAATTCTTCGCAAAGTCTAATCATCAAGGCTATTGCATTATCTTCCCAACTTTTGGGGCGTGATGCTAAATAGTTTGCATATACTTTATTATCTACATCTGTATTTTTAAGTGCTGTTTCCAATTCGCAATGTACAAGTAAGGGTAAATTGTATTTTGCAATTATTGGCATTGCTTTTCTTAAATCGGCTTCCAATACATTAGGAAATTCATCTATACCAGAATGGGTGAGAAAAGCTTTAAATCCTAACACGCCTTTTTCTATCAATGGTTCTATATCGGCATCATTATTTGGAATTAAACCACCCCAAAAACCACAATTGGTATGCAACTTATTTTTTGTGGCTTGTATTTTTAAATCAAATGCTTTTGCCGTTGTAGTTACTGGCGATGCATTCAGTGGCATATCTATCAATGTTGTAATACCTCCTGCTAGTGCGGCTTTGGTGGCTGTATCAAAACCCTCCCACTCAGTGCGGCCCGGTTCGTTTATGTGTACATGCGGATCTACAAGTCCCGCCATCAATACATTATCACCTACATTAGTTATGGTAAAATCACCACTTGGCATTTCGTGTACAATGTCTACAATTTTTCCGTTTTTAACTAATACAATGCCTTTTCTACAATCCCCAGAAACAATTATTCTATTGCTAGATATTGCAGCATCAATCATACTTATTTTTTTATAAAGTTTAATTAATAAAATTAATCAAAATAATTCAATAATTTTTGAATACTTTTAATAGCAAAACTGCTTCATCAAATTTTTAAAATGTTGTTTTTATAAATGCTAACCTTACTATTAATTTTATTTATTGGTTTTCTTTTGGCACTTGTAATTTTGACATTTAGTGTACATAAAATTTCTTCTTATCAAACCACCGAAAACCAAACAGAAGAAACAAATGGCATACAAGGTTACATTTATGCGGCCATATTAATAAGCATTGTTGGCATTATTAGTTGTACTTATTTTTTAGTAAAGGGCACGGTGTACGAAGGGCATTTGATTGAATGGCTAAATATTATTATTCGAGTAATGCATATTACATTTGGTATTGCTTGGATAGGCGCATCATTCTATTTTGTGTTTTTAGAAAATGCTTTAAATAGAACCGTGAATGTGAGAGATGAACTTGCTGGAAATTTATGGGCTGTGCATGGTGGCGGTTTTTATTATTTAGAAAAATACAAAGTAGCGCCAAAAGAAATTCCTAAAGATTTACATTGGTTTAAATACGAAGCTTATTTTACTTGGCTTTCGGGTTTTGTTTTATTGTTTGTAATATATTATTTCAATGCCTCTGCCATGCTTGTAGATGCTACGGTTTTAAAACTAACAGCAGCGCAAGCTATAGGTATAAGTATAAGTTCATTTTTAGTGGCGTGGGTATTGTACGATACACTTTGCAAATCTGTTATTCGCAGCAAACCGATTTTATTTGCGTGTATAGGCATATGCATCTTAGCAGCATTTGCGTATATGTATGCGCATGTGTTTAGCGGGCGTGCTGCGTTTATGCATTTTGGTGCTATGATAGGAAGTATAATGGTAGCCAATGTTTTTTTTGTAATTATACCTGCGCAAAAAGCCATGGTGGCAGCAGCAAAAAAAGGCGAATTGCCCGATCCGCAAAAAGGAAAAAATGCTTTGTTTAGATCTATACACAACAACTATTTTACATTGCCAGTTTTATTTGTAATGGTGAGCAATCATTTTCCGAGTACGTTTGGCCATAAATACCAATGGATCATATTAATGGTAATAAGCCTTGGAGCAGCAGGAGTAAAACACTGGCTCAATGTAAGAGAGCAAGGAAAACTAAGTGTATGGATATTACCAGCATCAGTATTGGTATTGCTTTCGGCAGCATACATAACTGCGCCAATACCTGTAAATGCAAAATGCGATGAAATTTCTTTTAGCGAGGTAAATAATATTATTCAAACAAGGTGTGTAAGTTGTCATTCATCTAAACCAACAGATGATGTATATACTGCACCGCCCAATGGTGTAAAGTATGATACACCCCAAGAAATAGTAGCTAAAAAAGAATTGATTATGCAGAGAGTAGTTGTTACGAAAACAATGCCCATGAATAACAAAACAAATATTACGCCCGAGGAAAGAGAAATTATTCGTTGCTGGCTGCAACAAGGCGCAAAAACAAAATAATAAAAATAAAAAATTAAGCATGACAAGAGAAGAAAAATTTATGGCAGAAGCCATACAACTTTCCATGAATGGTGTTTTAAACAATGAAGGTGGCCCGTTTGGTTGTGTAATTGTAAAAGGTGATGAAATAATTGCTCGTGGAAATAACAGAGTAACTAGCACAAATGATCCTACTGCACATGCAGAAGTAGTAGCCATACGTGAGGCTTGCAAAAATTTAAATACCTTTCAATTGACCGATTGCGAAATATACACAAGCTGCGAACCTTGCCCCATGTGCTTAGGCGCTATTTATTGGGTACGACCAGCAAAAATTTATTATGCCAATAATAGGCAAGATGCAGCAAACATTGGCTTTGACGATAGTTTTATTTATGATGAGTTAACCGTAGAAATAGGGAATCGTAAAATACCGATGATACCGATTGGAAGAGAAAAAGCATTGGCTTCATTTGAAGCATGGCAGAATAAGGAGGATAAGGTTAAATACTAGTTTTAAGATTACATTTCTTTTTCAAAGTGGATATACATTGAAATAAAAAGTTGTTCCCGCATTGTGCGCATTGGCGTCAAGTTAATTGATATCCACATAGGTTGAAAAGCAATGTGGGCATATATTTAAAAGAAAAAGCAACTTGTAGTTCTAAACACATTTT
>JAYTLA010000083.1:0-24412 GCA_043729825.1 Ferruginibacter sp. | reverse complement strand
AATACAAAAGAGCCGATGGGGTGGACTTAACGGGTGATTTGTATTTGCCAAAAGGATACAACAAAGAAAAAGATGGTCCGCTACCTGTGGTGATGTGGGCGTACCCTAGAGAGTTTAACAGTGCGGCGGATGCAGCGCAAGTGCGTGGCAGTAAGGATAGATTTACATTGCTCAATTGGGCTAGTCCGATTTTTTATGTAACGCAAGGGTATGCTATTTTAGACAATGCAGAAATGCCAATAGTGAGTACAGATACTTCTAAAAAACCAAACGATGATTTTATAGCGCAACTAAAATTAAATGCAGAGGCGGCCATAAATAATTTGAGTGCCATGGGTGTGGGTGATAAAAATAGAGTGGCTGTAGGCGGGCATAGCTATGGTGCATTTATGACGGCGAATTTACTAGCACATACAAATTTGTTTAAAGCAGGAATTGCTCGCAGTGGTGCATACAATAGAACCCTTACACCATTTGGGTTTCAAGGGGAAGATAGAACCTACTGGCAAGCACCGCAATTGTATTTTGATATGAGTCCGTTTAGCTATGCAGATAAAATAAAAACACCGATACTTTTAATACATGGCGATAGCGATGATAACCAAGGTACGTTTCCAATAAATAGTGAGCGTTTATATGCGGCTATAAAAGGTAATGGTGGCAAAGTGCGTTTTGTGTTTTTACCTTACGAAGCGCATAGCTACCGTGGTAAAGAAAATTTGTTGCACATGTTGTGGGAGCAAGGGGAGTGGTTGAAGAAATATGTTAAATAATTGTTGATTGCTGATTTATTGATTTTTGATTTCTTTTAGTGCAAAGATTATTTATTTATTTGGAGGTTTCTGAATTAGCAGGTTTATGATTGATTTATCATTTATTATTTACCATTGCCATTAATACAAAGTCTATCATTCATCTTAAACTCCCATAACGACAAACCCCAACGGGGTTTACCTTGCATAGCCATGGGTGCAACCCATGGGAGGTGCGCAGCACCGGTGGTCGGAGAAACGCCGTGGATATGTGTATTGTGCCGATATGGTGAAATTATGTAGTTAAATGAAATGTGTAGGAGGTAAATAAAATGAATGCAATAAAGAGATTTTCATTTGTAGAAAGTAAAATTAAATATGTAAAGTTTCGATTTCAATTTGAAATTTATTTACAAGTTCAAAAGTCACTTGCTAAAAATATACACTAGCGTAATAATTGTAACAGATGTTATTTTGTGAGCTCCCAAATCTTAAATCAAAAAATCTTAAATCAGCAATCTAAATATGGGCATAGCAGAAATAAACAACAACACCAATACCATTTGCATAAAAGCAAACCTTTTTTTTTATGGCAATGCAGCCAACGAAGCATTGAGCAAACAAATAGCTGACGATATAAATTTGTTTTGGAATATACTAGATGGGTATGCTATGATTGGAGGAAGAGGCTATGGTTTTATATTAAATGTAAAGGGATATTACGAACCTAACCTCACACAAAAAGATGTGATGGAAAATAACAATCCATTAAATAATTTTTTTAGGATAGAAGCTTACAGCAATATTGACATTTCTTTTGTAGATGGTATAAATAGCAATACAGGGTATTTCAAATTAGACAATTTGTTAAATAATTCCACCACAGCTGCGCATGAGTTTGGGCATACGCTTGGGCTGGAGCATCCCGAGGAGCTTGATATACGTGGGCAAGGCACACCTGGTATTATGTACCCACGAGGTACGATTGTGGATCCGCATTTTCAATACGACCCCGCTATACCTGCTGGTGAAAAAGGCGGTACTATGAATCCTTACCTAAGAAAAGTATTACAAAAAGATATTGATGATTTGAAGTTGGGGAAATTAAGGTTTAAAAATGGTCTGGCAGTTGTGGGTGCATTTACGAGTGTGTGGCATTGGGCGCATGTGCAATAAACTGCTATATTAATCTGCTTACTTTAATGGCTAATTTTTTAGAAAAGGGTTTTCACAAATACTCTGGTTATTTGTTATGTAAAAAAAGTAATGATACTAGGCATCATTTTCTTTCTTTTTGGTGTCTTATTTTCAAAACTAATGTTATGAAGGTAATTTATTGTTTACTAAGTATCATATTGCTTACGTCTTGTTGGGGTAAGAAACCTTACTATCCTGAGCCTTTTGATTATTCAAAAAAAGTAATGGGCTGGAAAGCAATTTATGGTGCAGACTCTACATATAAGAAAGTGAAATACTTCAATACCCCTAGGGCAATGAGCCAAGCCGGTAAAATTTATGTTTTTGGAAATATTATTTTTCAAAATGATGTGGGTAAAGGCATACATCTAATAAATAATACAACTCCTGCTAATGCACAAAGAGTGGCATTTATAGAGCTTGGCGGCAATACCGATATAGCCATAAAAGGCAATTTTTTATACGCCAATAATTATAATGATATGGTGGTGATTGATATTACCAATGTTAATTCGCCTGTAGAAGTAAAACGGTTTAGACAGACGTTTACTACCAACGATAATTTTAGACCTTATATATGGCAGGCACCAAAAGATACAGGCTATTATGAATGCCCCAGATATAATAATGATTCTATTATTGTGAATTGGGTGAGAGATAGTGTAATGCAATTTTGTAGAAGATAATTAATGAAAATATTATGAGAGCAATTCTTTTTTTAGCAGTTGTACTATTGTTTTTTTCTTGTGAGAAAACCAGTGATGGTAGCGGAGCAAATGCTTCTGCGGCTTCTGGAGGCACTGGTACAGGTGGTTCTCTAGCAAGATTTACCATTGTAGATAATTATTTATACATGGTAGATATTAATACGTTAAAAGTATTCAATATTAGCAATCCGCTAAATGCAGTACAACAACCAAGTATTTATTTAAATGGCGGAGTTGAAACTATTTTCCCCTACAAGGACAAATTATTTATTGGTTCAAGAGATGGTATGTACATTTATTCTTTGGCAAACCCTGCATTTCCTGTAAAACTTGGCGAAGCAAGGCATGTGAGAAGCTGTGACCCTGTTGTTGCAAACGATAGTATTGCTTTTGTAACATTACTAGGCAATCAGCCTTGTGGTACTGCACAATCTGGTTTGTACATTTATAATATTACAAACATAACTACGCCAGTACTTATAAAAACCAATTTAATGAACACTCCTGTGGGGCTTGGTTTAGCAGATTCTATTTTATATGTATGTCAAAAAAGTAGTGGTATGAGTATTTTTAATGTAAGTAACCCTGCTACGCCCATTTTAAGAAAAACAATTACTACACAAACTTTTGAAGATGTAATTCCGTACAATAATTTATTGATTTGTTATATTAGCACAGGGCTTATATTGTATGATATTACCAATAGAGCAAACCCAGTGCAAGTGGCTTTAATAAACAATTAATTTTTTTTATAAAAAATGTTTATGCCCTTTGTATAGATTATATTTACTGCAAACTTTTTACCAATGCAGCAAAATAAACTACAGCCCAATAATATTTTAAAAAACTATAGCAGTATTTTATTGTTATTAGGAGGAATAGTTATGGGCAGCATAGTCGGTTTAATTTTTGGCAAAGAAGTAGAAGTATTAAAACCATTGGGAGATATTTTTTTGAACCTGCTCTTCACCGCCATTATTCCTTTAATATTTTTTACCATCTCATCGTCTATAGCTGGGTTAGAAAAAACAGAAAAACTGGGGAAACTATTTGTCATAATTATTGCTGTATTTTTATTTACCGTAATTGTTTCTTCCATGGTAATGATGCTGGGCGTTTTGGTTTTTCCTATTCATCAAAATTTTGTTGCTTCAGTTATTCCAATTGAAAAAACGCAAACCTTAAGTGCAGGCAATCAAATTACACAACTGCTTACGGCTAATGATTTTTTTGAATTGTTATCTCGAAAAAGTATGCTAGCACTTATTTTATTTTCTTTTTTAATTGGTTTTGCAAGCCTTCGTGCAAAAGAAAAAGGGGAAGGATTTAGAAATTTTTTAAATTCTGGTAATGAAGTAATGAAACAATTATTACACATTATTATGAAAGCTGCGCCAATTGGATTGGGTGCATACTTTGCAAATCAGGTTGGTATTTTTGGACCGCAATTATTTGGCGCATATGCTAAGCCACTTGGCATTTATTATGGAGTAGGTACATTTTATTTTGTAGTATTTTTTAGCTTCTATGTTTTTTTTGCTGCGGGTAAAAATGGGTTAATACATTTTTGGAAAAATAATATAGCTCCATCTTTAACAGCATTAGGCACATGCAGCAGCATTGCTACCATACCTGCAAACCTTGATGCTGCAGAAAAAATGAAAATTCCAAGTCGTATAAAAAATGTAGCTATTCCTTTAGGTGCGCCATTGCATAAAGATGGTTCTGCTATGTCGTCTATCATAAAAATTGCAGTGCTCTTTACAATTTTTGGAAAAGATTTTACCAATCCGCAAACATTATTAATTGCATTGGGCATTACCATTATTGTTTCGGTAGTAGAAGGCGGAATACCTAATGGCGGCTATATTGGCGAAGTGCTAGCCATTACGGTTTATGGATTTCCAATGGAGCAAGCGTTGCCAGTAGCCATGATTGTAGGAACATTGGTAGATCCTTTGGCAACGCTTTTAAATGCCAATGGAGATTTGGTTGCCTCTATGATGATAACTAGAATTACAGAAGGCAAAAATTGGTTTAACGCTGCGTTGTAATTTTATTTTGTAATTTTATAGTATCATTTTTTTAAACAATTATAGTTTGGAACAATACGGTAAAATATTAGTAATAGCCATGCCCATTTTTTTATTGCTCATAGTTATAGAAAAATTGTATAGCTGGTATAAAAAAGAGAACACAGTGCCTGTAATGGATGCGGTATCGAGTATAAGTTCTGGCATTACCAATGCAGTAAAAGATGTGCTGGGTCTTAGCCTTACTTTTATTTCTTACGGATGGATGGTAAATAAAATTGCCATTTTTCATTTAGAAGCTAATGTAATCTCTTATGTTATTGGGTTTATTGTAATTGATTTTTATGGGTATTGGCATCACAGATGGGCTCATAAAATTAATTTCTTTTGGAACAAGCATGCCATACATCATAGCAGTGAAGAATTTAATTTAGCATGTGCTTTGCGCCAATCTATTTCTGGCTTTGTAAACATTTTTACATTCTTACTTATACCTGCGGCTTTGCTTGGTGTGCCCGCAAAAGTTATAGCCATCACGCTTCCTATACAATTGTTTTTGCAATTTTGGTATCATACAAGGCATATAAAAAAGCTAGGTTTTTTAGAAAAAATATTGGTAACGCCTTCGCATCATCGGGTGCATCATGCCATTAACCCCGAGTACATGGATAAAAATTTATCTCAAATTTTTATTATTTGGGATAAACTCTTTGGCACTTTTCAAGAAGAATTGGATAGCGTGCCACCTGTGTATGGTATTACAAGACCAGCTCAAACTTGGAACCCGATCCGAATAAATTTTCAGCATATTTGGTTATTGATAAGCGACGCATGGCGAACGAATAATTGGAAAGAAAAAATAACGATTTGGTTTAAACCTACGGGCTGGCGACCAGATGGCTTTGAAGAAAAATATCCTGTACATAAAATAAATGATGCGTTTCATTTTAATAAATATGATGGAGGGAATAATAAAACTTTAATGTATTGGTCTGTGATACAAATGCTGATAACATTGATTTTTATTGGTTATTTGTTCAATAATATTTCTACTATTGGGTTGCCCAATATTTTTATATATGGGATATTTATTTTTATTACCGTTTATAGTTATACCGAGTTAATGGATACAAATAAATATGCTATTCTTTGGGAAACCATTCGTTTGATTTTTGGTATTGCAGTAATTTTTCATTTTGGAGATTGGTTTGGATTAAATTCCTTGTTGACTTGGGGCAATTATTTAGTGCTGTCTTACTTTATCATTTCATTTTTGTTACATGTTTATTTTGTCCAATTTCAGTTTAAAAATAATAAGATGTTTATTCAAATTTCATAACTAATTTTATAAACCGATAACTGCCTTTATTTTACCGCCCACATAAAAATGACATCAATTCGATTTACATTTCATTTTCTTTGAATCATAAATCTTTAACATGGCTATACTAACAGTAGAAAATATTTCAAAAGACTATGGGCGCATAAAAGCATTGAAGGGTGTTAGTTTTTCTGTGCCAAAAGGTTGTGTGTTTGGCATACTTGGCCCCAATGGAAGTGGTAAAACTACGCTGCTTGGTATTATTATGAATGTGCTTAAAGCCAATAGCGGCAGTTACAAATTGTTTGATGAAGCTGCTACAGATGCGCATCGTAAGAAAATAGGTACATTATTAGAGACGCCAAATTTTTATCATTATCTATCTGCCGTACAAAATTTAAAAATTACTGTAGCCATAAAAGGTTTGGGCGAAAATGACATAGAACATGTATTGCAAACGGTAGATTTATTGAAAAGAAAAGATTCGCCATTTAGTACCTACTCTTTGGGAATGAAACAACGCTTGGCTATTGGCGCAGCATTGCTTGGCGACCCAGATGTGTTGGTGTTTGATGAACCTACCAATGGTTTAGATCCTGTTGGCATTGCTGAAATAAGAAATCTAATAAAAGAACTTTCAGCCAAAGGCAAAACGATTATAATGGCTAGTCATTTATTAGATGAGGTAGAAAAAGTTTGTACACATGTAGCCATACTTAAGCAAGGAAATTTATTGGCTTCTGGTAAAGTAAAAGAGGTGTTTCAAGAAAATGATATTGTACAATTAGCAGGTAGTGATAATAATAATTTAAAAACTGTACTAGGAAAATTGAACAACTATGTTAAATTAGATGAACTTAACGGAATGATTGAACTGTCATACAATGCAGGCTCAGCAAACCTTTCAGCCATTAATAAATTTTGTTTTGACAATGGCGTGGTGCTTTCACATTTGCAATTGAAGAAAAGTAATTTTGAATCTAAATTTTTGGAACTAACAAATTAATATACTTTTTATGACAAATCTTTTAAGAATAGAATGGCTTAAAATAAAAAATTATACTGCATTTAAAGTAATTGGAATATTTTTTTTAGTGGGTATTGTACTGGCAAATGTGTTTACGTACTACGGGTTTCAAAAAATTAGTGCCAATACCCCTGCAGGCGATTTTATAGGCTTGTTTAATCCTTACAGTTTTACGAGCACATGGCAAACTACTAGTTATGTTTCAGGCTTTTTATTGATACTGCCAGCCATGCTCATTTTAATGTTGGTAACAAATGAATATACTTTTCGTACAAATAGGCAAAATGTAATAGATGGATGGAGTAGGGGAGAATTTATTGGCGTAAAGCTTATAATGGCTTTTCTTTTTGCATTAATAAGTACAATTGTTGTATTCATTACTGCTACATCTTTTGCTGCATTTACACAAACTTCTTTTTCATTTCATAGCGTTTCTCATGTGGGTTATTTTTTCTTAAAGGCACTCACTTATAATATGTTTGCTGTACTTGTTTCTGTACTTGTTAAAAAGACTGGTTTTGCTATTGGTTTATTTTTTATTTATTTGGTTGGTGAAAATTTTGTATCAAATATTCTAGATTTTTGGAGTATAAAATTAAGGGATGATAAAACAATGGATGTTGGTAGCCTTGGAAACTATTTGCCAATGAATGCCGCAGATGGACTACTTATTTTTCCAGATAACCCCATAAAATCTTTTGCAAAAGGTATTTCGCCTACAGATTACATTTGGGTGGTTTTGGCATTTGCTATATTTTATATAGCACTCTTTATTTTTTGGAGTTATAAAAAATACATTAAAACAGATATATAATTAGGTTTTTTCAATTTCATTAATTGCCGATTCAATACTTGGATACAAAAAAGTGAATCCAGCTGCTTTTATTTTATCGCAACTTACTGTTGTGCTTTTTAAAATTTCTATGCTTCTTCCACCAAGCATAATTTTTAAGACAAAAGCTGGTACGTGTATTGGGATGTAAAATTTTCCTTTTACTTTTTTTGCAATTTCCAAAGTTAGTGTTTTATTGCTCACAGGCATTGGTGCTACGGCATTGTAGCTGCCTTGCAGGTTTTCATTTTCTAATGCAAAAATAAATTGCCTGCACAAATCATCAATATGTATCCAACTTACCATTTGTTTGCCACTTCCTAAAATTGTTGCAATGCCAAATTTTAACGAAGCTTTAAATTCTTTGTAAGCACCACCATCATTGCTTAAAACAATTCCTGTTCTAAGCTTGCAAACCCTTATTCCAATTTCTGCTGCAGCTTCCACACTATGTTCCCAATTTTTGCAAACCATTCCTAAAAAAGCACCGTCAGCTTTTTCATTTTCTGTAAAGTAGTGATTGAGAATTTTATCTTCGCCATACCATCCAATAGCAGATGCACTTATCATTACTTTTACTTTATGTTCAATTTTTTTTAAAGTATATATAAGTAATGCACTACTTTTTGTTCTACTTTCTTCTATTTCTTTTTTATAAGTGTCATTCCATTTTTTATCCATAACGCCTGCACCAGCAAGGTGAATAATGGCATCTGCTTTTTTCAATGCCTCAATATCTATTATCCCTTCTTTTACATCCCATAAAGCATACGATACATTTTGATGAGAAGTAGCATCTGTTAATTTTCTTGTTAAAATGATAACTGCATAATTTATTTCTATCAATCGTTTTACTAAGGCTTTCCCTACTAGCCCTGTGCCCCCTGTGATGAGAATTGTCCGCATAATTAAATATTTATTTGGTAAAGTTATTTTTAAAAGGATTAATAAATCTATTTTTCTCAAATGCCCTATTGTAATTTACATTAACTTTTTTCTTATTTAATTTAAACAAAAACCAATAACTATTGTTACTACTTATTAAAAGTCGTAATTTTATACCAATCAATTTTACATTATGAAAACGCTATTAGTTTTTTTAACATTCCTTGCTTGTAGTATTTTTGTAAAAACTACGGCACAATCTATTACATATTCTGAGATAGAAAAGGCAGATAGTCGTAACCTCAATTTTGAAATATTGGGAAAATTTGCGGATAACTTTTTGGTATATAAAAACCTAAACCGTAGTCATAAACTTACTGTGTATGATTACAGCATGGTAATTAAAGAAACCATTAAGCTAGATTTTATTTCTGAAAAAACAACCAATATAGATTTTGTAACCTACCCCGATTATTTTTTAATGGTATGGCAATATCAAAAAGGAAATGTTACATATTGCAAAGCTGCAAAAATGAATGGGGCTGGTCAGTTACAAGAAAATGTTTTAGACCTTGATACTACAAAGACGAGTGTTTTTTCTAACACTACTTATTACAATTTAATTTGGAGTGAGGATAAGAAAAAAATACTCTTGTACAAAACACAATCGAGAAACGATAATTTCAATTTAGTTACAAAAGTATATGACCAAAATTTATTGTTACAAGATAGTACAAGAAGAACGCTGTATTATAACAACAATAGAGAATCGTTCGGCGATCTGCAAATAGACAACGAAGGCAATTTTATTTTTAGTAAACTAAAAGAAAATGCAAGGCAAGAATATATAAATACTTTGGATATAAATATTAAAAAATTTAAAGTAGATAGTTTAATTTCTGTAAACATACCTTTAGAAAAACAACTCATTCAAGAACCTGTCATAAAAATTGACAATATTAATGGACGTTATGTTATCAATTCATTTTCGTATAAAAAAAATGGAGGCAATGTAGATGGCATTTTTACTGCAATAATTTCTAAGAACCCATTTGCATTTACAAAAAAAGTGATTAATATTTTTGATGATTCGCTTCGTACAAAACTTTCGGGAAGGCCTGATTGGCGCTCGGCTTACGATGATTATTTTTTAAAAAATATTATTCTTAAAAAAGACGGGGGTTTTATTGTAGTATCGGAAGAATATACAAAGCAAAGACGCTTTGGGGGAGCTTATGATGATAGATTTAACTCGGGTTTGTATGGAAGTCGATATTACGGTTCAGCATCAGATTATTATTATTACAACCGAGGTTACAATAGTTATTATAGACCTTTTGGCGAAAATAATGCAAGGGATATTGTGTATAATTATAATGATATTATTACTTATAGTTTTACCAAAGATCTTAAACTACAATGGAACAATGTTATTAATAAAACTACCAGTGATGTAGAAACCGATAATTTTCTCTCTTTTGCCAATATGAACGCCGGTGCGGAAGTTCATTTTCTTTTTTTGCAAAAAGATAACAATAGGCAAATATTGAGTAATCATGCATTGCAACCCAATGGTTCAATAATAAGATATGCTACACTAAAAAGTAGAGAAGCTGGCTATAGTTTTATGCCAAGGCTTGCAAGGCAAACGGGTGCTCGACAAATGATTGTACCTTGCATTGTAAGAAACAATATTGCTTTTGCGAAAATTGATTTTTAACTTTGCACAATATGATCCAAGTTTATTTTAATTTTTCATTGTGATAGGAATCTTTAAATCCAATAATCCATCTGGTAATGCCATTTTATTTCTTTACGCTATTGTATTGAAATTACCCATGTTCTTGCATGTGCGAAATCCTCAGTTGCAACCGCTAGACGGAGTGCTGTATAAATCATTGCTTCAATTATTAAATCCAATTGCCAATAGTTTTCACGCTACTTATGGCATACTCACGTTTATTTTATTATTTATACAAGCCATAGGATTCAATAAAATTGTAAACGACAAGCGCCTGCATAAGCAAAACAATTACCTCACTGGCATGAGTTATTTGCTTATTACATCTCTTTTTAGTGATTGGTTTACTTTCTCAGCACCATTAATCGTAAATACTTTTATGATTTGGATTTTTTCACGCCTTTGTTCTCTTTATAATAACAATCATGCAAAAGCTACTATATTTAACATTGGGTTGGTTACTGGTATTTCTGCCTTCGTTTATTTTCCTTCCATTAGTTTTTTAGTGCTCATAATGGCTGGAATTGCGATAGCTAGGCCATTTCGTTTGCAAGAGTGGCTCACTGGTTTTGCAGGTATTATTACGCCTATTTATCTTTTTAGCGCTTATCTTTTTCTTACTAATAATTTTAAAACATACAACTTTCCAGGGTTTCATTTTTCGTATCCGCATTTTTTTGGTAACCGATGGGCTTATGCTGCATTGTTTATAGTTTTAATTTCTACTATAATTGGAATTTATTTTATCAATAATAATATTAATAGGCAAGTAGTACAAACTCGAAAAAGCTGGCAATTGCTTTTCCTTTATCTTGTAGTGGCAGCGCTAGTCCCGTTCATTAATGCAAGTATAAACTTTTCGTATTGGATTTTGTTAGCAGTGCCACTTTCGCCAGTTATAGCCTCCACATTTTTCTATCCGCAAAAAAAGATTTTTCCGGTTTTATTGCATTGGATAATGTTTGTAGTATTTGTGGCTATAGGTTTTTTTGGAAAATAATTTTGCAAAAGCTATAAATAATTTTTCTTTAATGTATAACTAAAAAACGGCTGTTCCATTTCTGAAACAACCGTTATTATTATCAAACATAAAAAAATTACCTTAGTGTAAATGGCCTTGGTGTATGCCCGTCTATAGAAATAGTAGCCTGGTTATCGCAAGTGCCATTGCCAAAATCAATAACGGCAATATGATTTGGCCCCTGAATTTGATACGTCCCTTTATCTATATTATCGCAAATGGTTTTCTTTTGTAAAGCAGTAAGTATAGTACCTACCCTTGTTTTACCCGCTGCATTGGTTACTGTTCTGTTTCCTGTAATAGAAAATACATCATCTAACAAAATGAGTGGTGTAGCACTTCCTGCAGTTTGTGCAATATTTTGAGTGCCCGAGTGCAGCCAAAAATTACTATTAAGTGTATTCGTAATTTTACCATTTACACAAGTTCTATTCCAACTTTTTTGAGCAGCTGTGCTAGTGTTTGTCCAAGTAATGGTTCCTTCTTTTTTGTATATGCCTACAAAATAGTTATCAAAATTCATAGTGGCTACACTCCCTGGGCGTCGCAATGAATCGGTGAGCGTTACATTAATTTTTCCTCTGCGAGTTACACCGTTTGGAGAAGTACATCCTACAATTCCAAAATCAATTAAAATATTTTTTGGAAAACCAATAAGAGGAGTTACCGTTACTGTAGCACAACTCAAAATTCCAGTAGTGCCATCTATACCAGCTACAAAGCCCGAGCCCGAAAAGTTATTTGTAACTGCAGCTTCGTTTAGCACTTCTTGAGCATCTTGAGTAAGATTTTCGGCCATACCCTGATATGCACTTAATTCAAAAGTTGTTTCAATTTCTGTTGTATCTTCTGCTGTTTTATCCTTTTTGCAAGAAGAAAGAGCAATAATGGAAAATACTAATCCCGTAAATAAAAGAAATGTAAGTTTCATATAAATGTTTTTTAGTTTTGTAAATATAACAGTCTTTTTCATAGACTAATTAGTAAAAGAAAGGTTTAATGCTATTTTTAAGTTTATTTTGCTATATGTTTTATTTTGTAAAAATACCCTTTTGGCTTCAAAAGTTGTTTCCAAAAATGGTTTGGAAAATAAAAACCAATGAAAAAAAAATTTACATCAGCTTTGATGATGGGCCACATCCAGAGCATACTATTTTTGTATTAGATGAATTAAAAAAGTATAATGCAAGTGCAACTTTTTTTTGTATAGGAAATAATGTGCGTTTATTTCCCGAAGTATATAAACGAATAATTGACGAAGGACATAGTATTGGCAACCATACTTACCATCATTTAAACGGAAAGAAAACTAAAGATGATCTATATATTAAAGATGTAGAAGATGCTTCAAAATATATTGATAGCACCCTGTTTAGACCTCCGTATGGGCAAATAAAAAAATTTCAAGCAAAGGTTCTTAGAGAAGTGACTAAACCATTTAAAATAATAATGTGGACAGTATTGAGTGGAGATTTTGATGCAACTATTACGAAAGAAAAATGTTTGAGCAATGTTTTGTGCAAAACAACAAATGGTTCAATTGTTGTTTTTCATGATAGCGAAAAAGCAGCAGCAAAAATGAAATATTCTTTACCCAAAGTCCTTAGGACGTTTTCTGAAAAAGGATTCACTTTTGAGAAACTTACTTAAGCACTTAAAAAACAGGAGCCGAAGTAGAAACTTCAGCCCGTTTTTAATCCGTACCCTATGAAAACTGAGCACAATATATGTCAGAGAATTGTCATAACAATACTTTTTTGCATATTTAATAAAATAAATTTCAATATGTATATAAATATTAGAAAATCAAATACTTAAAAATGATAGATACACATTGCCATTTATACACATCAGAATTTGCGGAAGATATTGATACTGTAATACAACGTGCTACGCTAAATGGCATTACTAAATTTTATTTACCAGCTATAGAGAAAAGCTCTACAGAAAGTATGTATTTGTTGGAAGAAAAGTTCCCAGATAAATGTTTTGCCATGGCGGGTTTGCACCCATGCTCTGTAAACGAAAATTGGGAAGAAGAAATAGCTCATGTAAAATGGCAATTTCAACAAAGAAAATTTTGTGGCATTGGCGAAACTGGTTTAGACTTTTATTGGGATAAAACTTTTATTAAACAACAATATGAATGTTTAGAAATTCAAATAGAACTTGCTTTGCAATTTAATATTCCCTTAATACTTCATACTAGAGATGCATTGCACGAAACAATAGAAGTAATAAAAAAATATAAGCACACTTCACTCACAGGTATTTTTCATTGCTTTGGCGGCTCGCAAGAGCAAGCCAATGATATTATAAAAACAGGTTTTTACATGGGCATTGGCGGTGTACTCACATACAAGAATGCAGGGCTAGCAGAAGTGCTAAAACATGTAGATATGCAACATTTGGTGTTGGAAACAGATGCACCATATCTTACACCGGTACCATTTAGAGGAAAAAGAAATGAAAGTAGTTATTTAAAATACATTGCAGAAAAAATAGCAGAAGTAAAAAATATATCTTTGGTAGAAGTTGAAAAAATAACAACTGAGAATGCAGAAAAAATATTCGGAGTATAGTTTTTGAAACTGTATTTTTGCAATCCATAAAAAAATAAAGGAGACGTGTCCGAGTGGCTGAAGGAGCACGCCTGGAAAGTGTGTATACTCGTAAGGGTATCGAGAGTTCGAATCTCTCCGTCTCCGCAATTTTTACTTTTAAAATATTTGCAAAAAATAAAAACCACTTCTTTCAAAGTGGCTTTAATTTTCAAGGGGATTTAATTATATTATTATATTGCTTTTGCACCGGCCTCAGCTACTGCATGATCGTTTTCTACTGAGCTACCAGAAACTCCAATGGCACCAATTACTTCGCCTGCTGCATTGGTAATAGGAACACCACCGGGGAAAGAAATTAATCCGCCGTTTGAATGTTCAATACCAAATAACGAACCACCAGGTTGAGAAAGGCTTCCAATAACACCAGTGTTCATATCAAAGAAGCGAGCAGTTTTTGCTTTTTTCAAAGAAATGTCTGCAGAGCCTAACCATGCACCATCCATACGTGCAAATGCTAAAATATTTGCGCCAGTATCTACTATGCTAATGTTCATTTTTGTACCTAATTCTACTGCTTTTGCTTTTGCAATTATTATTGCATTTTCTGCTTGTGCTAATGTTATACTCATTTATATTTTCTATTTTTTTAGAATACAAAGGTATATTTTAATGCTGTTGTATACAGTTCAAAAACTTATGAATAAAGTTCATTGCTTAAAACAATGTAAGTATGTTTTACTTTGGCTAGTAACAATCCTTAAGAATTGAAATGAAGTAGTTTAAAAATTATTTAGCATTCTTTGGGCTAAATCCAAATTCGTTTTTAAAAGCAGTACTAAAATTTGAAAAATTATGATAACCATAATTGGAAAATATTTCTGTTGGTTTTTTTAAGCCCTTTTCTAAAATATTTTTTGCATGATGCAGCCTCTTTTGTTGTAACCATTTACCAGGGTTTGCACAGTATTCTTTGGTAAAATTTCTTTTAAAAGTAGATAAACTCATGTTTGCCAAAAAGGATATTTCTTGTAAACTTAAATTTGAATATACATTGGCTTCAACAATGTTTTTAAAAGTAGAATTGTTTTCGGATGTAGATAGTGCTTGAATATAGCTTATAAATTCATCGCCATATTTGTGCGATAAGTACAACATTATTTCTTCAAATTTTATGTACAAAAGAGACGTGTAATCTGCAGTAAGGTGTAATATAGAAGTAATAGATGTAACAAAGGAATTGATAAACTCGTCGTTTTCTATTACAAAAAAAGGGTTTTCATTAGTTAAAGTTTTTGTAGTATTTATTGTTGGATGTTTCTCTAAAAAATCAGCTACATTTTTATCTGTAAAAAAAAACAATTTACAATAATATATTTCATCATTAGTAAGCAACTCTGTCATTAAGCAATTACCTGCTTTTATAAGTACAGATTGTTTATTGTTTACTTCTACAGAAGCATCTTCTAACTGTACCTTTTTTTCGCCTTTTTGTAAAAAGCTAAACATATTTAAAGTAAGATTCACCTTGCTTTTTACAACATTTTGTGTCATTTTAAAATCATACACAAATAACTCAGGGTTATGCTTTTTACTTTTTAAAAACTTTTCAGGAATGTTTTGTATTGACATAAAATTCGTTTAAGCATTCAAAAATACGAATTATTACTTTTGCATATCCAGTTTCTCTATGCTGTATTTTTCATTCCATGTAGCATTTTTCCACTCCACTGTTCTAAATGGTACTGCAGGAAACCCTTCTTTGTTAAACAAATTGCATTTTGTAGCATCGCCCATCCAACCAAAGTTTACTACAATAGGTTTTAATATTTTTTCGCTAGAAACTATTACAGTATTGTCTTTTATAATTGCTTGCGCAGAATTAAAAACTTTATCTTCTCCAGCTATTTCAAACCCTTTTATATAACCAGATTTCTCTTTAGTTGATAATCCACTGCCAATATTATCAAACGATAAAATAATTTGATTGCCTTTTATTTGTATCGATTTATAAGTGGGGCCACTGCAAACCATTTTTTTATTGTACAAATTATTCAACGCAATTGCTGCTAATCTTTTTCCCACATCCTGTTTGTTTGTTGGGTGAATATCTTTTGGGTCAGTAACCAAATCTGTTGTTACCACCATGCCAGTATTTGGCAATGATAAGGTTTTTGTTTGTGCTTCTCTAAGTTCTGCCCATCCGCATCCATTATTGCTATTGCCTTGTGTATTAAAACTAGCGAGCTGCACAAAATAAAATGCTGAATTTTTATTTGAAAATTTTTTTCGCCAATCATTTATAAGTAATGGAAATGCTTTTCTGTATTGTATTGAACGCTCTGCATTGCTTTCGCCTTGATACCATAATACGCCTTTAAATGCATATGGTATTAATGGTGCTATCATTGCATTGTAACAAAGCGATGGCAAAGAATTTGAGGCTGTATTTTTTTGTATAGATTCTACTTGGTATTTCCATTTTCCTTGCAGTGAAATGGTTCTATTGTTAAGTGTAAGTTTTACATCCACACTGTCGCCATATATGCCGCCACCTCCACCATTATCCGCCACACGTACTGCTATTACATTTTTGCCTTCTTTTAAAATGTTAGATGGAATTGTATATTTTCTTTTTGTGTCCCAGCTATTGGTACTGCCAACTTTTATTCCATTTAAATACGTTATGTCATCATCATCAATTTTAGAAAGTTCTATAATACCATTTTCTGTTACATCATTTGCATTAAGTAAAATCGTATTTCTCAACCATACTATACCATCTATTTCTCCTAAAGCTTGTTCTTCCCATAATTGTGGTATGCTCATTAATGGCCAACGTGTATCATCAAAATCTATATCTTTAAAATGGGATACATCTATATTTTTTATTTTGCTTTCTTGGTTGGCTTCAATCTTTATTATCGTGTTCTTATTCCTTTCATTGTTTAAAGAATCTAAATTTATTTTTGGCATGCCTGTAATCATTTCTTTAAACTCATCGCTACTTTCAAATCCTTCTCTGCTTATCCATGTTTCAATATTTGTTCCACCCCAAGTACTGTTTATTAACCCTATGGGTACTTTAGTATCTTCATAAATATTTCTAGCAAAAAAATATCCAACACCTGTAAAATCGGCTACGGTATTACTATCACAAACTTTCCATTCTGTATTTTCAATATCTTCATCTGGCAAAGAATTTAAGGCTCTTTGTATTTTCATGTGCCGTATAAAAGGATACTTAGCTGTTGCTATTTCTTTTGTTGCATTATCTGATTGCCCTACTGTCCACTCCATATTAGACTGCCCAGAGTAAAGCCATACATCGCCAATTAATATATTTTTTAGTTGCAAATTATTTTTTCCGATGATGTTTAAAGCGTAGGGGCCGCCTGCATTTTCAGCATTTAATCTTACCATCCAATTGCCAGCTTTATCGGCTTGGGTAGTTTTTATTTGCTTATTAAATTGTACTACTATTTTTTCATTGGCATTAGCCCAACCCCATATAGGTATGCTGCCGTTTCTTTGCAGCACCATATTGTCTCCAAAAAACTTTGGCAAACGAATTTGTGCATTAGCAGTAATGCTTACCATGCAATAAATTAATATTAAACATTTTTTATTCACTGCTTTTTTATTTAGTGTTTGTTAATCTTTCTTCAGTTTTTGCTGAGGGTTTTATTAAATATAACTACTTTTTATCCATCATAGTTAAGTGTTAGATTGAAGAATATCTTTGATTGTGTAATTTACCAAAATTTGGTCCAAAATTAAATTTTGGAAAAATATACTACTAATATTTCCAAAATATACTAATATTTACTATTTTTGGAAAAATATAAAAATATGCCACTTGTAGGTAGATTTCAAGAAATACAACAAATAGAAGAAATATGCAACAGCGATAAACCTTGTTTCATTGCGCTATATGGTAGAAGGAGAGTAGGTAAAACCTTTTTGATAAAAGAATTTTTCGATTATAAATTTACCTTTTATGCAACAGGACTGGCAAATGCAGATATGAAAGGGCAGTTGACCAATTTTTCAAATTTCATAAAAGAACATTTTTCAATAACCATTAAAACACCCAAAAATTGGATGGAAACCTTTGGAGTATTGAAAAAAGAATTAACCAAAATTAAAGGGAAAAGAATAATTTTTTTAGATGAATTGCCATGGTTTGATACGAAGAGAAGTGATTTTTTAACAGGCTTAGAATGGTTTTGGAATAGTTGGGCTAGTACCCAGAAGAATTTGAAGTTATTTGTATGTGGTTCTGCTGCTTCGTGGATGATTAATAAATTATTGATGAACACAGGTGGATTGCATAATAGAGTAACACATAGAATGAAAATACTACCTTTTACACTTGCTGCAACAGAACAATTTTTTAGCGAAAAAAATATTGTGATAGATCGCTATCAAATTATTCAGTTATATATGGTGCTAGGTGGTGTGCCGTTTTATCTAGACCAAGTAAAAAAAGGAGAAAGCGCACATCAATGCATAGAACGAATTTGTTTTACAGAATCGGGCTTATTAAAAAATGAATTTGTTTTTATTTTTAAATCATTGTTTAAAGATTCTGAAAAGCACACATTAATATTAAGAGCGGTTTTTAAATTGGGAAAACAGGCAACTAGAGATAATATTGTAAAAGCAACCAACATTGAATCTAGCGGCGATTTTAGTGTAAAATTAAATGAGTTAGAAGAGAGCGGTTTTATAAAATCGTATATCCCCTTTGGATTAAATAAGAGTAAGAAAATTTATGTAGTCTCCGATTATTTTACATTGTTTCATTTTAAGTTTATTGAAAAAAGCAATACCTACGAAAAAGGAATATGGGTAAATAGAATTACAGATTCGGCAGTAATGGCTTGGGGAGGTTTAAGTTTTGAACAAGTTTGTTTTGATCATCTGCAAAACATAAAAAGAGCATTGGGTATAGATGGAATAATAAGCGCAACCTCAGCTTGGGTTTACAAGCCTATGGCTAAAATCAACAATGGGGCACAAATAGATCTGATTATAGACCGCAAAGACAATGTGATAAATATATGCGAAATAAAATATGCGCTTAACTCTTTTACGATTACAAAAAGTTATGACTTAAACTTACGCAATAAAGTAGCTGTTTTTAGAGAGCAGACAAAAACTAGAAAAGCAATTTTTACTACAATGATTACTACATATGGTTTAACAAAAAATGAGTACGCAAGGTCGGCAGTGCAAAATGAAATTGTAATGGATGATCTGTTTAGGCTTGGATAATAAAATTAAGAAATAAGAAGTTGGGTAAAGCAAGGGAAAGAAATATTGGAAAAATATATTTTACACATTTTCATTATTATTAAAATCATACTCATACACTTCATGTTCAAAAGCTAATTTCATTTTTTCTCTATCAAATTCTTTTTCGTTATTGGCTAAAAAAATTGTGGCAACCCCATTGCCAATAAAATTGGTAATACTTCTTGCTTCGCTCATAAACCTATCTACACCCAATAGCAATGCTAAGCCTTCTATAGGAATTACTTTTACAACAGTAAGTGTAGATGCCAACACAATAAAACCACTGCCTGTAACACCTGCTGCACCTTTTGAAGTTACCATTAGTACACCAATAATTGTAAGTATTTGCCCCCATGATAATTCAATATTAAAAACTTGTGCCAAAAAAATAACTGCCATGGATAGATATATAGTTGTACCATCTAAATTAAAAGAATAGCCAGCTGGTATTACTAAACCTACTACAGATTTTGAGCAACCCATTATTTCTAGTTTTTCCATAAGCATGGGCAGTGCAGACTCGGATGATGATGTGCCCAATACAATTAGTAACTCTTCTTTAATGTAATGTAGAAATTTGAAAATGCTGATTTTGTAATACCGAAGTATTAATCCAAAACCAATAAAAATAAATATTGCCATGGTAATATAAACGGTGAGCATCAGTTTAGCTAATGGCAGCATAGTAGCAATACCATACTTACCTATTGTATAAGCCATACCACTGAAAGCTGCAATGGGCGCTAACAACATTACATAGTGCAATGCTTTAAAAATATATTTGGATGCAATGGTAAGCGGTTTTATTATTTTTTCTCTTCCAGCATATTTGCTCAAAAAAATGCCAAAGGAAATAGAAAATAACAATACTTGTACGGTAAGGTTATCTTTTAAAAATTGTAGCCAACTAAATGTTGTGGCGGCTGTTGTATATTTTGAAATATCTCCTCCACCTATTGCAGTGGTATTTATACCTGCACCAGGTTTAATGATAACCGCTACAGCAAAACCTACAAGCAACGCAAAGGTGGTTACAATTTCAAAATATAGCAGTGCTTTACCACCAACCCTTCCCACTTTTTTTAAACTGCCCATACCGCTTATTCCCAACGATATGGTAAGAAAAATAATAGGGCTTATGAATAGTTTAATAACCTCAATAAAATATTTACAGATTGGCTGCATTTTTACAGCAGTTGCAGCTACAAAGTGCCCAAGCAATGCACCGGCAATTATTGCTAATAAAACCCAAGTGGTAAGATTGGTAACTATTTTTTTCATTTAAAAGCGTGGTTATGGTTTATTTTTTTTTCTTCCAATTTTACCATTAATGTTTCTGCAAACAAATACACATCTTTTGGCCAACGAGCCGTTACCAAATTTTCATCTACACATACATAAGGTTTAAATTGGTTGCCACCAGTTTTAAAATTTTTGACATCAACCAAATTTTGTTTCACTTCATCTTGTATATAAGCAGGGTAGGTGCGGTAATATTTTCCTAGTTTCCAAAAAGTAATGTAGTAGGCTATTCGTTCCAAAAATTTTGTAAGACCAGTAAGTTTTTTATGATGCACTATACTTTTTCCAGTTAATGGATTTATTGTTCTAGCTAATACAATGCAGCCATGGCAAATGCTACCTACTAATTTATTTAATTGAAAAAATTGTAAAACTTTTTCTTGTAATATTTTACTTTCCAAATATTGTTTCATGCCTTGTGAATGGCCACCAGGCAAAACAAGCAAATCATATTGCTCAACAATGATATTGCTGTATTTTATTGGATGAAGAAAATTTTCGTTTTGTTCCAATTCTTTGTAAAACTGTAGGGCTTCTTTTTCTGCACCAAGCTGTCCAAAAATAACCCCTGTCAATAGTTTGGGGTCACAGTATGCTCTGTTGCCATTTTCTGTTGCAAAAGTTATTTCATATTTCTTTTGTGAAAATAATTTCCAAGGTACAGCTACTTCTGTTGTATCAAAATCGTTATTGGGCAGTGGAATTAAAATCTTTTTCATTTATTTTTCTACAATATACGAAAATAAAAAACTGCTACTGATTTTACTCAGCAACAGTCCTATTGTTTACCCCAAGTAAATAATATTATTGATACACCCTAACATAATCTACTTCCATGGTAGCTTTTGTAATGCTAGGATCTAGAGGCCCAGCAAAATTTCCGCCCATGGCTACATTTAAGATAATATGAAAATCTTTGTGAAAAGGAGAGGCACTATCATTTATGTATGATTTCACTTGCACATCATCTACATAAAATTTAATAGATGTAGCAGTCCATTCTGTAGAATATTTGTGAAATGCCGTGTTTACATTTTTTATCATTATGGAGTCTCCATCCGCCTTATCTCCAAATCGTTTTGGATAATGTAGTGTTGAATAAATTTTATTAGGCTCACATCCCTTATGTTCCATTATATCAATCTCGCCACAATTTGGCCAACCTGCAGTTTTAATATTGCTACCCAGCATCCATATAGCTGGCCATGTGCCCACGCCAGCAGGTAGTTTTGCTCGTACTTCTACTTTGCCATAAGTAAAATGAAACTTATCTCTTGTAAGCATACGGGTAGATGTGTATGCGCTGCCGTTGTAATTTTCTTTAATAGCATTTATTTTTAAAAACCCTTTTGCAATGCTTACATTTTGCGAACGATTTGTATAATATTCTTTTTCATTGTTTCCCCAGCCCCAATCGCCAGTGCCAATATCATAACTCCACTTGGTAGAATCGGGTGCACCTTTTGTAGTAAACTCATCTGCCCATACTAGTTTATATTTTTTATTTGATGCTGCTATTGCATTAGCATTATTACTTTGTGAGGCAATTGAATTTGCATCATCCGATTTTGTAGCAATATTTTTATTGGAACATGCACTACATAAAATGCAGCATAATAAAAATAAAATGCTGTTCGAAAAATTTATTTTATTCATGGTGTTTTAAATTGAAATGATCTAAGAATGAAAAGAAGCAGGAATTTTAGTAATTAAAGTTCCTGCTTATAAAAACTATTAATGAATAAAAATAGATTTTGTGATTAATTTTTTGCCGCTATTATCCATTAAATGAATATAATACAAGCCAGATGCCATTGAGGATAAATCAATATCCATTGGAGTATAACCACCAAACATTACAAAACTAGCGCTATACACTCTTGCACCTGAGGCATTAAAAATGGCAACTTTTCTTGGCGAAAGATTAGTGTTGTCGCTAAAATATCTAACTTGAAATTTACCAGCAGATGGATTAGGATAAACAAACATTCTTCCTTCGGTAGAATCTGATATAGCTACAACATTTGAAGTGCCTACGCAACCATTGGCATTGGTTACTTTTAAAGTGTAATTACCTAGTGCATTAATATTTGCAGTTACAGCATTTCCTGTTTGCCCTGTTATTAAAATTCCATTTCTATACCAAGCATATGTATTACCTGCTGCTGGGTTATTTGCTATAGCAATGTTAGTAGTAAGTCCAGGATACAATCTTGTGTAAGGGCTTGCACTTATTGTGCCAACAGTTGGTGCAGCTATAATATTTACATTAATGGCAGCTCTTGGGCTTTCGCAAGCACCAGCATTGGTTTGGCTTACATAATAAGTGGTAGTGCCACTTACATTGGTAACTGTTGTAGGAATATTTGTAGAACCAGTTCCGCCAGTTGCAGCATTATACCACACAAGGCTATTTCCTGCATCAGCTGTTGCAGATAACATTGTTGATTGCGCATTTACACAAAGTGCAACAGGTGTTACTACACTTGGTGCAGTTGGTGCTTCTCTTACTATTACATTTAATGGGGCTCTTACGCTTTCGCAACCTGCTGCATTTACTTGACTCACATAATAAGTGGTTGTGCCAACAGTTGTTGTAATTGGTGTAGGTGCAATTGTTGTAGCTGTTCCGCCAGTAGCTACAGTGTACCATTGCAAAGTATTGCCTGCTGCTGCTGTTGCTGTTAATGGCGGTGCTACTATATTTTGGCAATAATTAAGAGCGCTTGTTGTAGGCGCTGAAGAGGCTGCATTTACATTTACAACAATGGTAGTTTTAGGACTTTCACATCCAAAACTATTTGTTTGGCTCACATAATAATTAGCAGTACCTGCAGTTAATGTACTAGGCGTAATTGCTGTTGTACTTCCTGTGCCTGTTAAACTAGTGTACCATTTCAACGTATTGCCTGCAACTCCGGTAGCTGTTAATATTGCCGCTGTTGCATTTTGGCAATATGTAAATGGCGTTGTAGCTGTTGGTGCTATTGGTGTTGGATTTACATTTACAACTATTGTTGCTCTTGGTCCTTCTAACAATGCGGTATTTATTTGGCTTACATAATAAGTAGCCGTGCTTGTTGTTGTTGTATTTATTACAGGAGCTGTTGTAGAACTTGTTCCACCGGTCGGTACAGTGTACCACAATAATGTATTTCCTGCTGATGCTGTTACAGGCAATACTGCTGTACTACCTACACAAAAATTTGCTGGTGATACTACCGTTGGTGCTGTTGGTATTGTTGGTACTGTTGGTGCGCCAAATTTTACATCATCAAAATAATAAATTCTTTCACCTGCTGTTGTACCCGTTATGCCAAAGTTGAAAAAGATAGATGCTTTGTTTAAATTATATCCAACATTTAAAGCGGCTGTTCCTGCTGCTTGGTTTGCAAAATTAAATTCTAATGTTTGCCATGTATTTGCTGCAGCAGTAAATGTAGCTTCAGTTTCGCAAGATTTAGTAGGGTCGTTTTTATCTTCTACTTTTAATCTTACTTGTATGCCTGTATGCGGGCTCCACACACGTACATTCATTTTGGTAGCGCCTGCGGCAAACGGAATATTATTTGCAAATGCAGTTTGTGAACTACCTATTAATGCAGTGATGGTTGTACCTGCCCACAACTCAGCCGTATTTGTTTTAATAACTTTACCTACTTTGTTTGTAGCAAGTGTTGGGTCAGTTACAATTGTAGCTTGCTCTGCACCACCAAAACCAACAAGGCCGTA
>JAYTLA010000082.1:0-44957 GCA_043729825.1 Ferruginibacter sp. | reverse complement strand
ACCACCTATGCTATAGGTAATATTTGTTATAGCTGTACTGATACATCTTATCTGGTTATTTGTTCCTATTGCGGATGTTAATGCAACTGAAGCCGCAGGGTTAACTGTGATAGTTCCCCCTGTTGTTGCATTTCCGCACGTGCCAGTAGCCGTTACAGTATAAGCAAACGTTCCGCTGGTTGTAACTGTTCCAATAATGGTAAATACACCAGCACTATATGAACCCGATACACCCGGTGGCAATCCACTTACCGATGCATTGTTTCCTGAAGCTCCTACATTAAATGTGATATTTGCAATTGCATTGTTTATACATACCGACTGGTTATTATTTGCTGAGGTAAGGGATATTGTTGCATTTGGATTCACCGTTATTGTACCCGATGCTGATGTTTGTGCACAGGTACCCGTTGTTGTTGCGGTATAATTAAAAATACCACTGACAGTAGGGGTACCGCTTATTGTGAAAACCCCACTACTATAGCTTCCAGTCACACCTGCTGGCAAACCACTTACAGTTGCCACTGTTCCCCCGCCTCCAATATTGTAAAGGATATTTGTAATTGCATTGTTTATACAAACCGACTGGTTATTATTTGCAGATGAAAGTGAAATAGTGGCATTGGGTAATACAGATACAGTAATCTCATTACTATAAACGGGATTTGGTGAGGCGCATGCTGCATTTGATGTTAATTCAACTCTTACTACATCACCATTAACTAAAGTAGTTCTTGTAAATGTTGTTCCATTTGCACCTGCTATATCTATTGAATTTATTTGCCATTGATAAGTAGGATTTAGTCCGCCATTATTTGGAACTGCTGCAGTGAAAGTTACGCTGGTTCCTATACAGAAAGGACTTGAAGGGTTTGCTGAAATTATGACCGACGGAAGAACAGTAGGATTGACCGTCATCGTTAATATATTACTAGTCACTGTTCCCGGATTAGCACATATCTCGGAAGATGTTGTCATCAAAACCCTGATTTGATCACTATTTAAAAGTGTATTTCTTGTAAGCGTAGCAGCTGTTTCACCTGCTAAATTAACTCCGTTAAGTTGCCATTGATAACTAGGATTGATTCCCCCATTTGTTGGGGAAGCTGTAAAAGTAACATTCGTTCCTGCACAAATAGTTGTTCCAGGGTTTGCTGCAATACTTACTGTTGGGGTTACTTGGCCATTCACCGAAAACCCAGCCGAGGCATTTTGCCCTGCACTTGCTACATACGTTGGATTGGAAGAACCAATAGATATTTTATAACTTGCACCCGTTGTAGTTGCTGGAGGAATTGTTACTAAAGTGGAAAGACCATTTATAATAGAATTATCAGTAGTAGTGTAAGCCGCAGAAAAAATTGTGAAAGATGCGCCTAATAGTGTGTAAGCCCCTCCGACCGCATTACTTAAGTAAACCTGGTAAGAAGTAGCATTGTTATAATAATTTCCTACTCCGGAGCCATTTTGCACATCAAAATTTATAGTAACTGTTGAACCAGCGCAAACAGGCGTACCTGAAACGGTTACATTAGAAATAATTTGCGCATAAAGCCCCAGATTTGCAAACAAGGATATAGTTAGCAATAAAAATAAGCGAATGCTGCAAGTGACTTTTGTTGAAAGACTTTTACAATTTATGTATAACCGTAAATATGTTTTCATAACAAATGATTTAATACTTGACTTTTAACAGTCAAAAATTAATGATAACAGTAAAGAAACGTTTCACGGAGTTCTGGTGGCTGGTTACATTATTTTATACCGTTTATTAATGCTAAGAAAACTCGGGGGTTGTTTTCTGCATAAACACTGTAATTACTGCTGTTAAAACAGGCGTTGATCAATTGGAAGATGGATAGAAATTGTAATTTTTCTGAGGATTTTTGTAGAATACTTCAATATTATCTTTGAAGTGTTTTATTAGTTCTACTGCAAATATATATAGATTATTATATATATCAAAAAAACTAAGTGAATTTATTTAATTATATTTTATTCTAAATAAATTCCATAATTAAGAAAAAAATAGGATCGTAAATGAATGCCAAGATTGCTTATGCTACCATTGAATATAAACCTCTAATTAAATTAATATAAAATATATTGTAGGTATTAAGCCCAATAGGATTTACGCTAACGTTATGGTACATGTTGTAAGTCAATACAGTAAAATGGGCACTTTTTTTTAATTTTAATTTTTATATATAATATTTTAGTAGTATTTTAGTGTTTTATTATATGAGTCTCTTTTTCCGAATATCCTAAGAACTAAACTTAGCTGAGCTGTTTATAACTTATCCCCTAAATAAGTTCCACCTATATTCAGCCCATATTCGACCCTTATTAAGTGTTCTTTATGCTACAAAATTTGTGGCATGTAATTATTTATCATCTTAAAAGGTATTATTATGAAAAGAAAATTACTAAATGTTGGTTTAAGGTTTAGAAATGTATTTGGGAGAAATGTATTAATTATTACATTCTTTATTTTGTTTTCGCAATGCAGTTTAGCAGCTATTCGAAATTGGAATGGAGCTGGGGTAACAGGAGGAACAGGGGGAACTGATTTTAACGCTAGTCCAAATTGGCTTCCAGTGGGAGCATTAGCAGCAGCAGATGATTTATTCGTATCGCTAAATGATAATTCTACCAATATCGTTACATTATCTGCAAATCTTACTGTAAATTCTTTATCTATAAATGAAACAACTGCTGGTTCTGGAGGAGCTGGAAAAGCATTCACACTTTCTTTAGCTACTTTTACATTTACAACAAATGCAAATTTCAGCATTACCAATTCTGCTGCTGGGGCAAATTTTAATAGAACTTTCGATATAAACATTTTGTTGCCATCTACTACTAATGTTTTAACGGTAGGAGGAAATCTTTCTTGCGTAAATGCCAATACTGCGGTGGCTAATAACACTATTCAATTTAGTAATTCAGGTACAGTTAATGTAAATGGAAGTTCTTCATTCAATTCTTTAAATACTGGTACAGCATCAGGTGTTTTTTTGCTGGTAGATAATTTTCCTGCTTCATATACTTTTAATGGAGCAGTTACATTGGATGTGGCAAGTGTTACGAGTAATAAAATTTTGATTGGGTCAACAGCAGCAAGTACAACAGGTAGGTTTATTTTTAAGAATAATCTTTTACTTGGAGATAAAGGAGCCACCAATACTTTGTTTACCGCAGGTACAGTATTATTTGATGCGGTAGGTACTCAAACTATTACTTATAATAATAGCATAGCTTTTTTTAGAATACCAAATTTAATAGTTGGTAGTACAAATAATCCAACAGTGGTATTAGCAGGAACAATACCTGTAGATAATATTACATTAGACCTTACCATAAATGGTTCTTCGATTTTAAATTTAAATTCCAGACAATTAAATAGAAATACAAATGGTGGAAATTTCTTATTAAAAAATACTGCACAATTATTATTAGGCGCATCTGCAAGTGTAGCAAATGGAGGCACTGCTACTTTAAATACTGGCAATAATTTCCCATCTGGCTTTACAAATATTGTTTTAGACTCTACAACCACTGTTGAGTATAATGGAGCGGCACAAATAATACTTGGTATTGGTGTAGCTCCTCAAAATGTGAGTAGTTATGGAAACCTCACACTTACAATTGCTAATACAAAAACGTTGGGCAGTAATATTGCAGTATTTAGAAAATTAAGTATTGGCGCAAACACAACAATGGCATTAGGCAATTTTAATGCAACCTTAAAATCCAACAATCAAACTACAGCTTATATTTCTGAAGTGCCTACAACAGCATCAATAACATATGGTACTGGTAGGTTCGATATAGAACGCTACCTACCAGCATTTAAAGCATGGCGTTTCCTTGCTACACCTATACAAAGTATGGCAACTGATGCTACTTCGCCTACAATATCTGCAGCATGGAGAGAAGGTAATTCAGTTCTAACATCTACAGGTTTTGGTACACAAATTACTGGACCTATTGGACCTTTTGGAGCTGCGGGAGTTTTAGATGTAGCTACTCAACGGGGCTCTTTAAAAAGCTATAATGCTGCTACAAATAATTTTGTTGAAATAGCAAATGCAAATACAACAAGCCTTGCAAACAATGAAGGTTATTTTGTTTTTGTAAGAGGCGATAGAGCTGTGGGAGTAGGCGGTGCAACAAGTTCAACAAATCTTAGAATGAAAGGTAAAATATTAACTGGTGACCAAGTTTTTACAGTGCCTGTAAATAAATTTCAATCTTTTGGAAATCCATATCCTTCAAGAATTGATTTTAGAACAGTTACAAAATCTACAGTAAACGAAAGTTTTTATGTATGGAACCCAAATCCAACTGGTACTATTTACAATGCAGGAAAATACGAAGTGTATGTAAAAGACCCTGGCGATGGTAACTATAAACTAAATGGAGGTGGAGCTACTCGTAATTATATCGAAAGTGGACAAGCAGTATTTATCCAATCTATAACTGGTGGGTCTATTACAGTAAAAGAATCAGATAAATTTGGTGGAAGTAGTGTAGTAAGTAGAGGAGGGGCAGAAGGAAGAACTGGTTTAACACAACCAACTATAGAAATTAATTTACATACAAATGATGTAAATGGCAATTCAATATTAGCCGATGCTGCTCTTGTAAATTTAGATAATACTTATAGTAATGACATAGATAATATGGATGTAAAGAAAATTAGCAATTCATCCGATAATCTTTCTATACTATCTAACACTCAAAATTTAGTAGCAGAGCGTCGTTCAAATTTAATAACTACCGATACTATTAAATTAAGCATTAGTGGCATGAGGGCTGCGTCTTATCGTTTAGAAATAAATCCTTCGGTGCTTGATAATATGGGGCTGGATGCATTTTTAAAGGATAAATTTTTGCAAATAGAAACGCCTATTAGTTTAACAGATATTACAAATGTAAATTTTAATGTTACCGCCAATGCCGCTAGTTATGCTGCAGATAGGTTTATGATAGTATTTAAAACAGCACCAATATATTCTTCTGCTATAAATAAAATAGGAGCAATAAGAAGTGCAAATAAATCGGTATTGGTAAACTGGGAGGCGGCTTTAGAAAATAATGTAACTAACCAGCAAATTGAAAAAAGTAATGATGGAATAACTTTTGTGCCAATTGAAAACAAATTACCAGAAAATAATGGGGTGCTTAGTTCATATAATTTTGTAGATATAAATGCATCAATGGGAGATAATTATTATCGAATAAAGAGTATAAGAGCAAATGGTAGCTTTACTTATAGCGATGTAGCCAAAGTAGGAGCTATGGAAGATTTGCATGATATAACAGTTACACCAAACCCTATTGAAAGTAAAACAATACATTTTACTTTAAACAATTTGCCTTTGGGTAAATATAATCTACAAATTATTAGCGCAACAGGAAGTAAAATATTTACGCAATCCTTAAATCATACTGCTGAAAATAATTTGTATAAAGTATATATTGACAATTTTGTGACGGGCAAATATGAAATGGTACTAATTTTTGAAAAAAAATCATACCCTATTTCAATTTTTATAAAATAATTTTTTCTTTTTTCTTTTTTTTAGCCTCTTTTTTTAGAGGCTTTTTTTTATGGAAAAAATAAAAATAGGAAAAATTTTACCAAAAAAAAGTTTTGGAACGTTTTGATATTTTATATAATTAAAATGCTTAAAAGATAACTAAACAGCCATTTGGTATAATATTTATGATTGCTTTTAAATCATATATAATTTTTGTAGTTAGTTATTCATTGCACGTAGTTTTTTTTCTATAAGCTATAGTAGTATTATGTTTTATAGATTATGTATATGGTTTTAAATGTTGGTTTACATATACTTTTTTTGGTTCGGTTACAATAAAAGTTACAACAACACGTTTTAGTATGTAATAAATAAAATTGAAATAAACTTCAGTTTTCATTTATAAAGTTGTAGTAAAAAAATAGGTTTAAAGCATATATACTTTTTATAAGTTGAAAAGAAATAAAATAAATATCATAAAGAGTAGTATTGTTTGTGTGTTGTTTGCCATATGCAGTTTACATGTTCAGGCTCAAGTAAAAATTGGAGTAACAGCTGGCGCTGCAAACCCCAATGCTATGTTAGAAATAGAAGCAACCAATAAAGGGCTTTTATTACCAAGGTTGTCTTTGGTAGCTACAACAAGTGCTGCACCGCTTACCAGTTTTGTAAAAGGTATGTTGGTATATGATACAGCAACTGTAAATGACATTACACCAGGTATGTATTATTGCGATGGTGTAAAATGGATAAAAGTAAATTCGGGTAGTACAACTGGTGGAACAGTTACAGCTACAAATGCTTGGAACTTGACAGGAAATTTAGGGACTGACCCAAACACGAATTTTTTGGGAACTACAGATAATAAAGATGTAGTTTTTAAAACAAATTCTTTAGAGAGAGTACGATTTACAAAAGATGGATGGGTAGGTATTGGAACAGTAACACCCAAAGCGGCATTAGAAATAAAAGGGCAATTGATAATAGATACTTTGGCATTTGGTGACATATATACGGATAGAGTATTGGTATCGGATGCACAAGGAAAAGTAAAAGCGGTATCTCCAGCAGTATTTGCTCCTAGTGTACAAAAAAAATTATTGCTAGCAGCTTATACTGGACAAACAAATTTTACAACACCTGCCACAATTACAGATGCTGATAAAATTATGTTATACAGAAATGGTGTATTAATAGCTTTTAATGTTTTAAATAGTAATACAATTGTGTCAGAAATAGCCTGCTCACAATACGATGAAATAAGAATAGTACAAATTTTATAAACCAATATCTAAAAAAAACAAAAACAAAACAACATGAGAAAAATTTCCCTACTACTTTTAGCAGCAGTTGCTATTGGTACGACCGCTTCGGCACAGAAAGTATCTACTAAAGTTATTGACAACAAAGGTACCATTAAATGGGTGTTAGACAGTTCTACAGCCGTTATTACAAAGGCAGATAGTACAGTTCTGTATGTAACACCTCACCAGCTAAGTCAATCTACTACTTACAACATGCAATATGGCGATACAGCAGATATGCTAGCTCCATATGTAAATGATGCAGGTAATGGACTTACTAAAAATGGTCAGACAATTGAATTAGGTGGTACATTAAATAAACAAACAACTATTGTTACTGATGCTACAAACTTTTTAGCTATTACTGGTTTACAAGCTGGTACTTCTGATGATAGTGTAATGGTAGTAAATCCAACAACTGGTCAAATTAAATATGTATCTGCTGCGTCTTTATATACTCAGCTTACATACAGCAATGGTTTAACAAAAACTGGTAACGATGTAAAATTGGGTGGTGCTTTAACTGAAGCAACAACAATAACTACTGATGCTACTAATGTTTTGAAAGTTGCAGGATTACAAAGTGGTGATTTATCTGTAGATAGTCTTGTAGTATCAAGTGCTGATGGCACTTTGAAAAGAGTTTCTGCTTCAACAATCTCATTACAAAGTGGTGATCAAGATTTTGCAGCAACTGCCGGTCAATCAACATTTTCTGTAACAGGTATGCCAGCTACTGCATCTAAAGTATGGGTGTTTAGAAATGGCGCTAAGCTTATTGCTAATACAGATTATACAACAGCTGCAGGTGTAGTAACATTATCAGCAGGAATGGTAGGTTTAATTGCAGCAGACGATGCAATTGAAGTACAGTGGGTAAAGTAATTTTATCTTAATTGAATATTATAACAATAATGTAAAGTTCATCAACTTCTTAAAACAAGTTGATGAACTTTTTAAAAACCCCCAATGAAACAAATCTCTTTTTTCTTTATATTAATTTGCTGTGCTTTTCAAGCGAAGGCTCAAATTATAATTAATCCGAAAGGAACAAGGATAACTATTGATAGCAGTAAATGGAAACTTACTGGGAACAATATTTCGTTTAAAAATTCTGGCAATGTAGGAATTGGTACAAATAGTCCTTCTGCACAACTTCACACCACTAGTACGGTTCGTTTTCAAGGCTTAGGCTCAAATACAATAGATACAAAAATATTAACGGCTGATGCAGCTGGAAATATAACAACAAGATTACTTTCTACTCTTCCATCAAATATTGACAGTACAAGTTCTAATAACGGACTTACATTAACAGGAAAAAATGTACAACTTGGTGGCAATTTAATACAAGCTACAACCATTACCAACAATGCAAATCAGCTCACCATAGCTACTGGTGGTGCAGCTTTCAATATTACTGGCTTAACTGCTAGTACAACATTAGATAGCCTGCTTACAATAAATACAACAACAGGAAAAATAAGCAGAATAAATATTGCTTCTTTAAATAAAATTGATAGTACAACTTCTAATAATGGTCTTACATTGTCAGGAAAAAATGTACAACTTGGCGGTAATTTAACTCAAGCCACCACCATTACAAATAATGCAAATCCACTCACCATTGCAACAGCTGGTGCAGCTCTTAATATTACTGGTTTAACAGCTAGTACAACTACCGATAGTTTATTAACGGTAAATAACACAACAGGAAAAATAAGCAGAATAAATATTGCTTCTCTAAATAAAAATGATAGTACAACTTCCAATAATGGTCTTACATTAACAGGAAAAAATGTACAACTTGGGGGCAACTTAACACAAGCAACAACAATTACAAATAATGCAAACCCACTTACCATTGCAACAGGTGGAACAGCTTTTAATATTACAGGATTGCCAACTGGTACTAATGCCGATAATGTGGTTGTGGTAGATAATACAACTGGGCAATTAAAAAAGATTTCTTTGCCAGATAGTATTCTTCAGCCAACTGTGGTAGAGTTATACGATGCACTGGGCACACAAGCATTAACAGCAACTTTTGCAAATCTTAATATTGGCACAATTAATATTGTAGATGCAGGATATACTGCTGCTAGTGGTGTAATTACAGTTGCCACTGCTGGTTTGTATCGTATAACTTATAGAGCTACTGCATCTGCTTTTGGTAGTGGTAATCAAACTAGTGGTGCAGAATTTAGACTTACAAATGCAGGTGTAGCTATTCCAGGAACACTTGCTTATACAAGTCATAACAATAGTGTTAGTATCCAAGGCTCTACCCAAGTAACAAAGATAGTTTTGCTAGCAGCTGGCAGTAAAATTGCAGTACAAGGTAGATTATATTCACTTTCGAGTGTTACTCTAACACTTACAGCCAATGGGTCTTCATTATTAATAGAAAGAATAAGATAAGTATTATACTTCGCACGTTTCTTTAGATAGAGTTCACGTTTCGGTTATCCACACTAATTTTTTTGTTTTAATCTTAAATTTCACCTTTTTTGGTTTGTAAATTTTCATCAATCTTATTTGTAGTTTTTCTTCTACAATCCTAAGTAGCATAGCGTTTTTGTCATTTCTTCTACAAAATTTTGTAGAAGAATTTCTGTTACGATGTAGTCTAAAATACTTTTATTTTTATTAAACAATAATAATAAATAAGCCCCGTTAAAAATAAGAGATACTTGAAATAAATTTTAACATTATTCTAGATATCTTATTTAAAAACCAAATGTTTAAAACCAAAATCAACTTTATGCAGACCAAAAGCAACATTACGCTTTTACGCATTCCAGCTAAAATTTCTTTAGTAAGGGTTGAAAATAGTTTTACAATATCCAAAACTACCCCTATGAAAAAACGTTTACTTCAAACCGCATTTTTTTGCTTGCAATTTGTGTTATTTACTTCTCTAGCACTTAATACAACGGCACAAACAGTTGTTACCTTTCCAGCATCTTCTACATGGACTTGCCCTGCAGGTGTTACATCTGTAAAGGTGGAGTGCTGGGGTGGAGGTGGTGCTGGTGGAGGTGGTACTGTAGCAGCTACTTATTCAGGTGGTGGCGGTGGTGGTGCATATAATGTAAATAATACAGTAGCAGTAACTCCTGGTACTGTTTATAATATAACGGTAGGTACAGGCGGAGTAGGAACTTTGGTTTCAGGTTCCGCAGGTGGTAATTCAATATTTGGCGCATCATTGGTAATTGCTAATGGTGGTGCAGGTGGTACAACTGTTGCTGGTGGAGTAGGATTAGGAGGAGCAGGTGGTACGGGTGGTACTTTTAATGGTGGTAATGGTGCAGGTGGAACATTGGGAGCTGCGCCCAACCCATCTTCGGGTGGCGGTGGTGGTGGAGCAGGTTCTACAGGTGCAGGTGGCAATGCGGCTGGTCTTACAGCAGGTGCTGCTGGCGCTACAGATGGTGGTATTGGTGGTGCTGGTAGAGGAAGTGTAGCAGGATCTGGAAACGGGAATCCTGGTGCTACGCTTGGAGGAGGCGGTTCTGGAGGTAGGGCAAGTACTGCTTCTAGCAGACTTGGAGGTAATGGCGCCAACGGACAGATAAGAATTACGTTTGCAACGCCTGCTTGTATTGCGCCAGTAGTACAACCTACTGGATTGGTATTAACACCAAGTGCTGCATCAATAGCTGGTTCATTTACAGCAGCAGCAGGTACTAATGGTTATTTAGTTGTAATGACAACAACGGCAACAGCGCCATCTAGTCCAATAAACGGAACAACATATACTGCTGGTACAGCAGCACTTGGCGGTACAATAATTAGTGCGGGGGCTACAACTTCTTTTACTGCTTCTTCGCTTGCAGCTGGTACAACATATTGGTTTTGGGTATATGGTTATAATAATTTGAGTTGCTCAGGTGGCATTGCTTATTTAGTTACAACACCTCTTACTGCAAATGCTACCACAACGTTACCTGCTTGTACTACACCAACAGGCAGACCAGGTTCTTTTTCATTTACACCAATTACAACTAACTCTATAACAGCTACGTTTACAGCTTCAGGCTCGTCTAATTCGTATTTAACTATAATGACTGCTACAAATACAGCACCTTCTAACCCTGTAAATGGCACTACATATACTGTTGGTACCAGTGCATTGGGTGGTACAGTAGTGAATGCTAGTTCATCGTTATCTTTTACAGTAAGTGGTCTTACACCAAGTACAACTTATTATTTTTGGAATTTTTCGTACAATGCTGTAACATGTAGTGGTGGTCCATTGTATTATACAGGAAGTGTTCGTAATGGTAGCACTACTACCAATAGTAATAATTGCGTTGCACCTACTGCCCAACCTACATCTTTAATATTATCACCTGCAAATACAACAATAGCTGGTTCGTTTACAGCAAGTGCGAGTGCTAACTCCTATTTGGTTGTAATGACCACTACTGCTACTGCTCCTATTAATCCCGCAGATGGAACATATTATGTTGCTGGTGCAACTGCACTTGGGGGTACAATAATAAGTGTATCTGGCGCTACAAGTTATACAGCTAATGGCCTTACACCAGGTACACAATATTGGTTTTGGATATTTGCGAATAATGGAGTTACTTGTTCTGTAGGTCCAAAATATTTTACAACATCGCCACTTACTGGTAATTCAACTACTACATATCTTCCTTGTACAACACCAATACAACAACCAACTGCATTAAATCTAACACCTGCTCCTTTATCAATTGCAGGTTCATTCACAGCATCGGCAAGTGCCACTCGTTATTTAGTAATAAGAACAGCAACAGCAACTGCACCTTCTAATCCTGTAGATGGAACAACTTACACAGCTGGTACATCTGCTTTGGGTGGTTATATAGAAAGTGCTGGTATATTTACAACAATTAATTCGATAGGCCTTACAACAGCAACGCAATATTGGTATTGGGTATTTGCATATAATGCAGTAACATGTACAGGAGGAGGTCCTTTATATTTAACCGCTGCGCCACTTACTGGCACTGCTACTACAATAGCCTGTGGAGCATTAAATACAGCATTGTTGACCAATACATCTGCTACAACTTTAAATTGGAGTTCACTACCATGGTCATTAGGTCACATTCCTACATCTTGCGAAACATCAGAAATAATTTTGAAAAGAGCATCTGGTAGTGCATCTGAACAAACGATAGTAATAACCTTAGATCAAAATATTTCAGTAGTAAACTTTTTATTGACAAATGCATCTACAGTAGCAACGCCAACGATTTTAGAAACTACAGGATCTGTTACTGTAAATATTGCAGGTGATATGATTATTACTGCACCAGGTGCTAATAAATACAATAGAACGGTATATGCAAATTTGGTTTCTACTACAGTAAATGGTAACTTAATATTGGGAAGAGCCGTACCATTGCCAACTGAAGGGCATTCTGCATGTGGATCTGGAAAAAATAGTACGCCAAACCAAACCTATAATTTATATGGTGATATGACATTTAATCCTCGAGGTTATACTACCGACGAGTGGGCGGTATTTAATTTTAATAAAGCTGGTACACAATATTTAGTAAACAATACAACCGTTACTGACACTGTTTATCCTGTATTGTTTGAAAAATTAAATATTGGAACTACAAATGCTACTACACTTGTATTTTCAGGTATTGCTAAAGATACTTATATAGAAGCAGAAAGAGCAGGTGGTGTTACAGTTGGTGTAAATTCCACATTAGATTTACCAGCCAATTATAATATGAATAAACTTACAGTTTACTCTAATTTTTCTGAGCCTTTAAATTTACTAGCAGGTGCTAAGTTAAGATTGGGAGGAGATAAAAGTATAAATGTTGCGGGTGCTACTATTGGAATAGCAGGAAGTAATTTTCCTTCAAATTTTAATACACTTAATTTTAATGCAACAAGCACTGTGGAATATTATGGAGATAATACAATAACTCAAACAATTTATAATGTACCTCCTTATCCTAATTTATTAATAACAAATGGTGCAGGCGTAGGTAGAGCACAAAAGAAAACAACCGCTCCTATTACTGTAAATACTTCATTTAATATAAATGCATTAGCAGATGTTACTTTAGGCACATTGGGCAGTTCGACTGTAGGTGTAATATCTACAGGGCCACTTAACATAAATACCAATGGCGGTTTGTATTGTAATGCCAATATAGTTTCAGGCGTAGGCGCATTTACAATGGGAGTTGGAAGTTATTTAGGTATGGGGCATGCATTAGCCATTACTCCATTGGGTACAGGAATTGGCAACATACAAATGACTGGTGCACGCAATTACTCTACTGCTGGTAACTATATTTACAATGGTATCGTAAGCCAAATAACCAATACAGGTTTACCAGCTACAGTAAACGATTTAACCATCGATAATCCAACAACAGTAACCATAGCCGCAAACCAAATCGTAAACGGTGCACATTTATTAAAGCAAGGAACTTTCGATATTGGTACTACACAAATTACTATTAATGGGCTTGGAACAATGAATGCTGTAACTGGTAAAATGAAAGCCAACCTAGGTACTGTAGAGATGAAAGGAACTTCAGGCACAGCACAAAACTTATCTGGTAATTGGTTTGTAAATAAAACTATTTTAAGTTTACTAGATGCCAACACAACTGGTATTAGCATAGCTGTAGCACCTTCAGATACATTATTAATATCGAAAGATTTAAAATACGGAGTAGGAACAATCAATTCTCAAATTAATACCAACAATAATCTTACATTATTATCTAATGCCACCAATACAGCAAATTTTGGCGAAATTGTATTAGGAAGCGGTAATACCATTGTAGGCAAAGTAAATATAGAGCGTTATTTGTTTGCCAAAAAAGCATGGCGTTTCTTAGCAACCCCAGTTGCAATAGGTACATCGCCAACAGTAACATCAGCATGGAGAGAGTCTAATTCACCATTAACATCTAATGGTTATGGTACACAAGTAACAGGCCCTGCTGGAGTTCCAACATTTGATCAATACACACAACGTGCATCTATCAAAAGTTACGATGTAGTTACCAATAATTTTATAGATGTAACTAACCCAAGTGCATTCTTAGCTAACAATGCAGGTTATATGGTATTTGTGCGTGGCGATAGAGCAGTAGCAGTAGGCGGTACAACAGGAGCTACTAACTTAAGAATAAAAGGCGATGTGCGTATGGGCAACCAATTGTTTTCTGTACCTGCAAACATGTTTCAATCATTTGGTAATCCTTATCCTGCACGAATAGATTTTAGAACAGTAACAAAAAATAATATTGTAGATGGCTTTACAGTATGGAATCCAAATAGTGCAGGAGTATTCAATGTAGGCGCATACGAAACTTATGTTTTTGATGGTACAAATTACAAAAGAGGTGCGGTTATTCGCAACTATATAGAAAGTGGCGAAGCCGTATTTGTACAAAGCAATAGTGCATCAGCAGGTGCTGTAACCGTACACGAAGCAGATAAAGGAAGCGGTAGTGCAATGGTAAGCCGTGTAGGTGTAACTCGTCCAACCTTAGAAATAAATTTATTTGCAAAAGATGTAGATGGAAGTATTTACCTAGCCGATGGTGTAATGTTAAACTTTGATAACGCATATAGCGCCAATGTAGATAACAACGATGTAAGAAAAATAATGAATAGTGCCGATAACTTAGCCGTAAAAAATGGCAACTACAATTTAGTTGTAGAGCGTCGTCCAAATTTAACAACAACTGACACAATAAAATTAAGTCTTACAGGCGTAAGAGTAGCACCATATCGTTTCGAAATAGATCCATCGGTTTTGGGCAATACAGGCTTAGAAGCATTCTTAAAAGATAAGTTTTTGCAAACAGAAACGCCAGTAAGTTTTACAGATGTAACTACAGTGCCATTTGATATTACTGCCACAGCCGCAAGCTATGCAGCCGATAGGTTTATGATCGTATTTAAGCAAGGCACTACTACCAACTTTACCACCATATCTGCCATAAGAAATGCCGATAAAACAGTAACTGTAAATTGGGGCACAGAAGGCGAAAGAAATGTAACGAACTATACCGTAGAGCAGAGCAATGATGGAGTAAATTTTACAGCCTTAGCTACACAAGCAGCAACTGCCAACAATGGTACCAACCAAACATATAGCAAACTAGATGCTGCTGCAAGCAAAGCCAACAATTGGTACAGAGTAAAAGCTACTAACAACAACACAACAGTAAAATATACAGCCATAGCCATGGTAGGCGCTATAAACGAAATAGCCATAAATGTAGAACCAAAAATGAGCATTTATCCAAACCCAGTAATGGGTGGTAATGTAAACCTACATTTAGATAACCAAGCAAAAGGTAACTACGCAGTACAAATTACCAATGCAGCGGGTCAAACTGTAAAAGCAGAAAACGTACAAGTTGAAAACAACAATACACTTCGTACCATTAAAATAGGCACAGCAGCTACAGGTACATACCAAGCAACTGTAATAGACGAAGCAGGAAAGAAAACAACGATGAGTTTTTTAGTAAAATAAAATAAAAATATTTGTTAGGGGTAACAAATCAGCCGTTTCATGTAAAAGTGAAGCGGCTTTTTTTGTGAGAATGATAAATTAAAAATATTTACTGTAATTGAAATGCAATATTTAGATAGATTTCTTGAAATACATCATAAAATGTGGAAAACTAAAAATATTTTAAAATGCGTTGATATTTAATTATTTGTAAAGAAATACTTGTTTTTTTAGGTTATAAGTTAAAAAAGATAGAAATTTTATCATATGCGTTAGAAAAAATTCTAACAATATCATGGCTATGAAAACGTTATAAAATGGATGCTATATTTAAATCAATTTTATATATAATTATTTTTAATATAAGCAGCTTTAAAAACCAATGCTAATGCAACAAAAACGTAGTTTAAACCAGTTACAAAATCAGCAAAATAATGCTTCTGGTGAAGTAAACGGAGCGTTGCAAAAAATCAAAACCCCTGATATGAATACCATTTTACATCCAAAACGCATTACCAATTTATTAACGGTACTACTGTTGTTGTTGTTTGTGCATACTACAAAAGCGCAAACCCCAACGGTAGTTACATTTCCTTCTTCTGCCACATGGACCTGCCCTGCAGGTGTTACATCTGCAAAGGTGGAGTGCTGGGGTGCTGGTGGCGCAGGTGGTGGATTTTCATCCGCAATTTCATGTGCTGGCGGCGGTGGCGGTGGCGCATATACTGTAAACAATTTAGTAACTGTAGTGCCTGGTACAACATATACTGTAACAGTGGGTGTTGGTCCCGCAGGAACTAATCTCTCGGGAACTGCAGGTGGTAATTCAATATTTGGAGCTTCGTTGGTAGTTGCCAATGGTGGCGCTGGTGGAACTACCGTAATAGGAGGTGTGGGTATTGGCGGTGCAGGTGGTACAGGCGGTACTTATAATGGTGGTGATGGTGCAAACGGCACATTAGGAGTTGCTCCACATCCATCTTCGGGTGGTGGTGGTGGTGGTGCAGGATCTACAGGAAGTGGGGGAAATGCAGCTTTTTTAAATGCTGGTACAGCAGGTGGAACAGACGGTGGTATTGGCGGTGCTGGTAGAGGAAGCGTGGCAGGTTCGGGTGACGGAAACCCTGGTGCCAATTATGGTGGTGGTGGATCTGGTGGTAGGGCAACTGCTGCGTCAAATAGAAAAGGGGGTAAAGGAGGAAATGGATTTATGAGAATCACCTATACCATACCTTCTCCATTTATATTACGACCTTTTGTACAACGTTATAATAACCCAACTGTAAAGGGTAATATAGTATATGTAGCAAATAGCATCGTTTCTACATCTGGTGTTGGTGCTGGTAGCCCAGGTACTGGCGAAGTGCCTCCAACTGGTTCAACTATGAATAATGCGGGTTCAGGCATTAATATAGATGTAGATGCAGATGTTACAACAATTAACTCTTCTACATCCGATTTAACAGCTACAGCAGTGCCAGCTTGTTCGAAAGTATTATTTGCGGGATTGTACTGGGGTGCGGGTGAAGGATCTAGTTCTGGTAGCACCGCATGGATTACTGGTCAGAATAATTGTAAATTAAAGCTACCTGGCTCTGCAACTTATACAACCGTTACATCTACTCAAACAGATTTTTGGAATTCAACACTTATATCAGGGTATGCACATACAGGTTATCAATGCTTTGCGGATATTACCTCATTAATAAATACAACTAACCCTAATGGCACTTATACCATAGCAGATGTGGTTTCTCCACTTGGAAAAGCCAATGCTTATGGTGGGTGGACAATTGTAATTGCTTATACAAATAGTAGTTTAACACCACGCAACCTTAGCGTATATGATGGAATGGCAGTAGTAAAAATTGGTGAAAGTTTAGATATACCTTTAAGTGGTTTTATTACACCACCAACAGGGCCAGTTTCTTGCGAATTGGGTTCAGTTGTATTTGACGGAGATAGAGCTCAAACGGATGAATTTTCATTTAAACAAGGTGGGGCTGCGGCATTTTATGATCTTACTCCAACTGCTAATAATCCAACTAGTACTGCAAATGACTTTTTTAATAGTATAATTGGTTATAAAGGAAGCGTTGTAACAACCCGTGTCCCGGCATTTCAAAATACGTTAGGTTACTCTTCAAATATTATTAATGTGCCTAATACGGGTAATGCTCAGCTGAGTAATAATCAAACAAATGCTTTAGTACGTTTTTCATCTAGCGATGAAAATTATTTGGTACAATTGGTTACAACTTCTATAACACAATTTGCTCCTATATTTGAAATGGATAAAACTGCTACAGATAGAAGTGGTGGTACTTTAACACCAGGTGATAGTATTCGGTACCAAGTAAATTATAATAATACAGGTAATGACACGAGTATAAATTCTTTGATAATAGATAAAGTGCCACTTGGTACTTCTTATATTCCGAATAGTTTAAAAATTAAAGGTATTTCAAAAACAGATGCAGCAGGAGATGATGAGGCAGAATATGATTTCGTAAATAACCGAGTGGTCTTTAGGCTTGGTGTTGGTGCAAATGGAATTGTTGGTGGCACAATACCACCTAGAGGTTTAGATTCAACAGGTACTGTAAGTTTTGATGTTATAATTGCCTCATCTTGCAGTGTATTAAGTTGTGTAGGCCCCATTAAAAATAGCGCAAGAATTGCCTATGGTGGAAAAATGTCTGGCAGTGCTTATATCGATTCTAGTAGTGTAAGCACAGCAGGCTGCCTTATAAAGGGGCCAGCTATATCTAACGCAGTAGGAGCTTGTTTTACCCCAGGCGATACATTATTAACAAACAATTGCCCTGTAACTTCAATCATTTTACCTTGGAAAAAATATGCAGGTTATACTTTTTATAATGCAAAACCATTTATACCTGCAAACATTGTTAATCCATATTTACCTATAACTGCTACTCGTGTTTATTGGGCATATTTTAGTAATGGTGCAGGTTGCTCAGATACTATAAAAGTAATAGTAAAAATTACTGTTTGCGCCGATATTGATGATGATAATGATGGTATTCCAGATTATGTAGAATTTAATAATGCACTTGCATTGCAAGATCATAATACTAATGGTATTCCTAACTGGAAAGACCCTTTATATCCAGCTTATGTAGACAATAATTTAGATGGTGTAAATGATAATTTTGATTATGGAGCAGATGCTGACAATGACGGCGTTCCTAATTATTATGATACTGATATTGCTGGTTATGTAGATACAAATGGAGATTTTATAAACGACAATGCAGATAAAGATAAAGATGGTATTCCCAATCAATACGATTTGGATAGCGATAACGATGGCATACCCGATGTGGCGGAAAGTTATGGTGTAGATGCCAATGGAGATGGTGTAATAGATAATTATACCGATACTGATGCTGATGGACTCTCTCAAAACGTAGATGCCAACAACACTGGTGTTTCTGGCTCAGGAAATGGATTGGGTGGAGAGGATTTTGATACCGATGGAATAGCTAATTATTTGGATGCAGATAGTGATAATGATGGTATTCCCGATGTAATTGAAGTATCTGGTACAGATGCCAATAACGATGGGGTAATTGATAGTTTTGTAGATGTTGAATCTGATGGTTTTTCGGATAATGTAGATGGTGATGTGGGAAATGATGGTGTAGCAGAAAATTCAGTAAATGCATTATTATTAACTGGAACAGATATTACTCCTATAGATGGTCGTGCGGACAATTACCCAAATAAAAACTTTGATAATGATACTCGTCCAAATGTGTATGATATAGATAGTGATGGAGATGGGATAACAGACGTAAGAGAATCTGGATTTACTGATATTGCTATTCCAATTGGTGTGGTAGATGGTGTAATTGGTACAAATGGATGGTCAACTAATATATCTGTATTAGTTGCATTAAATTTGAGAAATACTGATGCTGTAGGAAAACCCGATTATTTAGATATAGATACTGATGAAGATGGCATACCAGATAATATAGAAGGCCAGGCAACTGCAACGTATAAGTTACCTACTAGTGCAGATACTGATAACGATGGGTTAGAAAATAATTATGATATAGTAGTTGGTTTTGGTGGAACAGGAAATGGGTATTACGATAATGATGGTGATGGAATACCAGATTATAGAGATTTAGATACAGATGGCGATGGTCTTGCCGATATAACTGAAGGTAATGATTTTAATCTTAATGGCACAGCCGATGATTTGGTAACCTTAACAGGTTTAGATACCGATGGAGATGGTTTAGATAACCGTTTCGATTCTTTGACTTCTATTACCAATATAAAAGGCACATCTTATAGAATGGGAACCAATGGTATCATATTTGGTGATCCAGCACCTGGCGCAAGATGCCCTGTTTATAAAAAATTAGTTACACAAACAGATAGAGATTGGCGTTTCTTTGATGTATGTACAATTGCTTCTACCAACTATGCCATTACACCTCAAACGGGAAGTATAAATTGGAATGCATTAGCTTGGAGTTTAGGGCATGTACCTACATGCTGTGAGAGTGCTCATATTACTTACACAGGTACCAATGCAGGAGTAGATGCAGTAACAGTTAATATTACTAATGATATTTGCATAAGAAATCTTACTCTAGTAAATGCAGCTTCTTCTGCTACAAATAAAATATTTAGAACTATTGTAGCTCCTGGTTATAATATGGTAATGAATGGTAATGTTCGCATGTTTGCCAACGGAGCATTAACCACCGATAGCTGTATTTTTATAACAAATGGTGCTGGTACTATTACTGTAAATGGTAATACCGTTATTGGTTATCCTACAGATAATGCATATTGTGTATTTGGAGCAGCTCCTAGTATAACCTCTAACGAAAATTATGTGTTAAGAGGCGATAGCCTTACTTTTAATAACAATTCATTTACTAATGATAAGTTTATTACTGTTATTATGGATCCTGTTGTAGATACAGCTTATCTGGTAAACAATACCAATGTAGCTTTATATCCATATTTAGTTTGTTTCGAAAATTTAAAAATAGGTAACGGGGTTAAGCCATCCACAGTTATAGTGAGTGGCGTTAATAAAAATTCTCATTTGAATGATAGGGGTGGTGCATTAGAGGTTACTGCAAATTCTACACTTGTATTACCTGCAAATCATACCCTCAATGCAAGAGGAACTTACAATAGCAGTTTACAATTAAGAACCAATTCAACATTATGTTTGGAAGGTGGTTCAGGCGGCATAACAGGAAGTAATTTTCCTGCATATTTTACTAGCTATAGTTTAGAACCTACAAGTACAGTCCTATTTTATGGTGCAGCACAATCAATACCTGGCACTGTAAATAATGTGAATACCTATGGAAATATTATTTTAACAGGGTCTGGAGAAAAAACAGCAAGTGCATCAAACGTTAATTTAGCAGGTAATTTGTATCGAAAAAATGGGGGACATACTTTTAATAGTAATGGCGGTAGAGTTAGTTTTACATCATCTATAAATGCTCAAAAATATTATACCGACCCAGGTGCAACGCCAATAGATTTTTATGATTTTACCAATAATAATACACATTCATCTGGTTTATCAATCGATTCAACAATTGGTATTTTAAATGAGTTAGAATTAAAACCATTAACAAAAATCACATTGAATACCGGAGATATAATTATGCGCTCAACTGCCATAAGAACATCGTATGTGACCAATTTGGGAACTACCATACCTAGTATTGTTTATAATACCAATTATCGTTTTGTAGTAGAACGTTATTTGTTTGCAAAAAAATCGTGGCGCTTTTTGGCTACACCAGTAGAAATTGGAAGCAGCCCAAGTGTAACCACAGCATGGCGAGAGTCTAATTCGGCACTAAGTTCTTTTGGTTATGGTACACAGGTTACTGGCCCACAAGGCACTCCAACTTTTGATCAATACACACAAAGAGGCTCATTAAAAAGTTACAATGCAGTAACAGATAAGTGGGATGAAGTAACCAACCCAAGTATTACATTGGCCAACACAAAAGGTTATATGGTATTCGTGCGTGGCGATAGAGGAGTAGCCGTAGGCGGTACAACAGGTGCAACCAATCTTCGTATAAAAGGAAATATTAGAACAGGCAACCAAGTATTTTCAGTTTTAGCAAATAAATTTGAGTCATTTGGTAATCCATACCCTGCACGTATAGATTTTAAAACAGTAACAAAAAATAATATAGCAGATGCCTTTACAGTATGGAACCCAAGCAGTTTGGGGATTTATAATGTAGGTGCTTACGAAACTTATGTTTTTGATGGTACTAATTATGTAAAAGCTGGCGGTATTATACGCAACTATATTGAAAGTGGCGAAGCCGTATTTGTACAAAGCAATAGTGCATTAGCAGGTGCTGTAACTGTACATGAAGCAGATAAAGGCAGCGGTAGTGCATTGGTAAGTCGTGCAGGTGTAACCCGCCCAACATTAGAAGTAAATTTATTTGCAAAAGATGTGGATGGAACTATGTACTTAGCCGATGGTGTAATGCTAAACTTTGATAATGCATATAGTACCAATGTAGATAACAACGATGTAAGAAAAATAATGAATACTGCCGATAACTTAGCCGTAAAAAATGGCAACTTTAATTTAGTAGTAGAGCGTCGTCCAAACTTGACAGCAAACGATACCATCAAATTAAGCCTTACAGGCGTAAGAGTAGCACCATATCGTTTCGAAATAGACCCATCGGTATTGGGTAATACAGGCTTAGAAGCATTTTTAAAAGATAAGTTTTTACAAACAGAAACGCCAGTAAGTTTTACAGATGTAACTACAGTGCCATTTGATATTACTGCCACAGCCGTAAGCTATGCAGCCGATAGGTTTATGATAATATTTAAGCAAGGCGCTACTACCAACTTTACCACTATATCTGCCATAAGAAATGCCGATAAAACAGTAACCGTAAATTGGGGCACAGAAGGCGAAAGAAATGTAAACAATTACACATTAGAGCAAAGCAATGATGGCATAAACTTTACTGCTATTGCCACTCAAGCAGCCACTGCCAACAATGGTACCAACCCAACGTATAGCCAGCTAGATGCCGCTGCAAGTAATGCCAATAATTGGTATAGGGTAAAAGCTACCAACAGCAACACAACAGTGAAATATACAGCCATAGCTATGGTAGGTGCTATAAACGAAATGGCCATAAATGCTGAAACAAAAATGAGCATTTATCCAAACCCAGTAGTAGGTGGTAATGTAAACCTACATTTACATAACCAAGCAAAAGGCAACTACAGTGTACAAATTACCAACGCAGCAGGTCAAACGATACGTACAGAAAATATACAAGTAGAAAACAACAACACACTTCATACTATTAAAATGGCAAACCCTGCTACAGGTTCATACCAAGCCACGGTGATAGACGAAGCAGGAAAGAAAACAACGATGAGTTTTTTAGTAAAGTAAAATAAAAATATTTGTTAGGGGTAACAAATCAGCCGTTTCATGTAAAAGTGAAGCGGCTTTTTTTGTGAAAATACTAGTAGATAATAAAGAGAGCAATTTTTTCAATTATAAGGTGTAGCCTAATACCAAAAAATAATCTATAATCTATAACTTACTAGTTCGCTGTTTTTCCTTACTTTTGCGCCGATTTTATGCAAGCAATAAGTAATATTTTTCCGCTGTTGAGCAGCCCTAAAAAAGTGATTATAACCATGCACCAAAAGCCCGATGGCGATGCAATGGGTTCTACACTTGGGTTGTATCATTTTTTAAAACAATTTGGGCACGAAGTAAAAGTAATCTCGCCTACAAATTGGGCATCTTTTTTAGATTGGATGCCAGGACGAGATACAGTAATGGATTATGAGCGCCAAGCAGATGCTGCAAATGAATTGATAAAAAATGCTGATTGGCTTTTTTGCTTAGATTTTAATACGCTAAGTCGTACTAAAAATATGGAAGCGGTTCTGGATGCAGCTATAGGAGAAAGAATATTAATAGATCATCACCAAGAACCTCAAGTAGATAAATTTGTTTTTGGTATAAGTGATACAAGCAAGAGCAGCACTTGCGAAATGGTGTACGATTTAATAGTTAACTCTGGCAACGGAAATAAGATAAATAACGATGTTGCACAATGTTTATATGCAGGTGTAATGACTGATACAGGCTCGTTTAGGTTTCCTAGTACCACAGCAAGTGTACACAATATGGTGGCGCATTTAAAAGAAACTGGGTTGGAGCATTCACCGATACACGAAGCTTTATTTGATAATGGAACCGAAAACAGGTTGCGATTTTTGGGTAATGTATTGCTAAATAGAATGGAAGTATTTTATGAATACAATACAGCATTGATTGCTGTAACACAAGCAGATTTAATAAAATTTGACATTAAAACCGGTGATACAGAAGGATTGGTAAATTTCCCATTGGGTATAGAAGGTATTAAATTTGCTTCTATAATAATTGATAGAGGAGAAGAACGCAAATGTTCGTTTAGGAGTAAAGGGGATTTTGATGTAAATACATTTGCAAGAACATATTTTAATGGTGGTGGGCACTTTAATGCAGCAGGAGGTGCTACCAAAGATTCTTTGGAAAAAGCCGTAGGAGATTTTAAAATTGCCATGCAGGCCAATAGAGATAAACTTAGTACATATACATTTTAAAAATAAACAACACAAACACAATGAGAAAAATCGCTTATTTATTTTTGGCAACAGCAGTTATTTTTTCTGCTTGCAAAGATGCATCTTTTAAAAAAGGTGAAGAAGGAATGGAATACAAAATAATTGCAAATGGCAAAGGCGATTTGCTAAAGCAAGGTGAATTTGTAGAATTACATTTTACCTCTATGATAGCAGGTGCTGGCAAAAAAGATTCTGTACTCAATAGTTCTAGAGAACAAGGCGGAGCGCAAATTATGCCGTTCGATTCTACAAAATTTCCACCAGCTTATCTTAAAATTTTTAAACAATTAAGAAAAGGTGATAGTGTAGCTACAAGAACATCTACAGATAGCATTATTAAAAAGCAACAGCCAGGTCAAGAATTGCCTGCTTTCATAAAAAAAGGAATGTTTATTTATACCAACATTAAATTGTTAAATGTGTACAAAACACAGGCTGAAGCAGATTCTGCTCAAAAATTAAATGCTGCAGCTGCGGAAGTAGCGGCTAAAGCAAAGGCTGATGCTTTAGTAAAAGAAGATGATAAAACAATAGCAGATTATTTAGCCAAAAATAAAATAACGGCAACAAAGACGGCAAAAGGGGTTTATGTACAAACTACACAAGCTGGTACAGGTGCATTGTTAGACAGTAATGTTTTTGCAAAAATTATGTACACGGGTAAAACGCTTGATGGTAAAATGTTTGATTCAAATGTGGATCCTTCTAAAGGCCATACAGATCCACTATCTGTAAACCTTACAAACGATATGAGCCTTGGTGGAGGTGTAATACCTGGTATGACTGAGGCGTTAAAGACTATGCAAAAGGGTACTAAAGCAGTAATGTATATTCCATCTGGATTAGGTTATGGAGCAAGAGGTGCTGGTGCAGATATTCCTGCAAATGCTAACTTAATGTTTGAAGTAGAGGTAATAGATGTAATGACCAAGGCACAAGCAAAGGCTGATAATGCAGCGCAACAAGCAAAAGGTATGGCTCTAAGAAAAGCTCAACAAGCGGAGCAGATGGCTGCACAAAAAAAGTACATGGATAGTTTAGAAAAAGCTGACCCTAAAGCTGCAGAGCAAATGAAACAACAAATGATGCAACAGCAAATGCAACAAATGCAACAACAGCAAGGTGGGGGACAAAGATAATATTTGAAAGAAATTTTATAAAAGCAGTTCTTTTCAGAGCTGCTTTTTTTTGTACTAAAAAATAAATTTACTGAATGGAACAATTCAATACTTAGGAGCAATCTATAAAAAGGATACTGAATAAAATAAATCCATTTAGCGTAAATTTGCGAAACTTATAATGAGATTATAAAAGATAAAGTATAAAGTATGAGATATTGTGCGATTGCATTGATAGTAATTTTTTTTACTTCTTGCGAAAAAGATGTAGATTTAAATTTAAAATCAGCCAATCCAGTACTAGTGGTAGATGCCCAAATTGAAGATGGACAGCCGCCCATTGTAGTACTTACCAAAAGTTTGGGTTTCTTTAGCAATATTAATGCACAGATTTTGGCTAATGCTTTTGTGCATAATGCTGATGTATATGTAAGCAATGGAACATTTACACACAAATTGAAGGAGTATCCGATTCCATTAGCTCCTGGGCTTATTGCTTATTTTTACAGTAATGATTTATTAAATTCTACAACATCTTTTTTAGGGCAATTGAATAGCAATTATTCGTTAAGAATTGTAACAGAAGGGCAAGAATATACTTCCAATACTTTTATACCTAATAATGATTTGAAACTAGATTCTATTTGGGTGAAACCAGTACCCTTTAATGATGATACACTCAAACGAAATTTATATTTTAGAGGCACCGATCCACTAGGTTTAGGAAACAGTGGTAGGTATTTTACAAAGAAAAATAGTGAGCAATATTTGCCAGGCGAAAATTCTGTTTTTGATGATCAAATAATTGATGGCACTAGCTTTAATTCACAAATACCGCAGGGAATTGACAGAAATAATAAAAAAACTGGTGATGATAATTTATTTACAAAAGGAGATACTATCACATTAAAATGGTGCAATATTAATAGAGCAACGTATAATTTTTGGAACACTTGGGAATTTGCTTTTCAAAGCATTGGTAATCCATTTGCGCAGCCAAATAAAGTGATAGGCAATATTTCTAACGGTGCACTTGGAGCATTTAGCGGCTATGCTGTAAAATACAAAACGATTGTTGCACAATAAAAATATAATAGTTAATTTTCAGAAAAAAATAGAAACAATAAAATGGAAAATGCTGTAACAGAAAAAGTAAGTTGTTTAATAATAGGATCTGGACCTGCTGGATATACAGCTGCTATTTATGCAGCAAGAGCAAATATGAAACCCTTACTATATCAAGGTATACAACCAGGTGGGCAATTAACTATTACGACAGAAGTGGAAAATTATCCTGGTTATCCTGATGGCATACAAGGCCCTGAAATGATGGAGCATTTTGAAAAACAAGCCAAACGCATGGGTACAGATATTCGTTATGGACTTGCTACAAAAGTAGATTTTTCTACCAGACCATTGCGTGTAGAAATAGATGAAGAAAAATGGATAGAAGCTGATGCTGTGATAATAAGTACAGGTGCATCTGCAAAATGGCTTGGTATAGAAAGTGAGCAAAGGCTTAATGGCTATGGTGTGAGCGCTTGTGCAGTGTGTGATGGATTTTTCTTTAAAGGAAAAGAGGCTGCCATTGTAGGAGCAGGCGATACAGCGGCAGAAGAAGCCTTGTATTTATCAAAAATATGTAGCACCGTACATATGATTGTGCGCAAAGGCGAAATGCGTGCAAGTAAAATAATGCAAGATAGAGTACTTGCTACCCCAAACATAAAAGTGTATTGGCATAGCGAAACAGATGAAGTGCTTGGCGATAAAAAAGTAGAAGCAGTAAGAATTTTAAACAACCAAACAAACCAAAAAACAGACATACCAGTAAGTGCATTTTTTGTAGCCATTGGTCATAAACCAAACAGCGACATTTTTAAAGGGTTTTTAAATATGGATGATGCTGGTTATTTGCAAACCATACCTGGCACATCTAAAACAAATATAGAAGGCGTATTTGCCTCTGGCGATGTGCAAGATAAAATTTATAGACAAGCTGTAACCGCAGCTGGTAGTGGCTGTATGGCTGCGCTAGATGCAGAGCGTTACCTCAGCGAAAAAGGATTGCACTAATGTTTACGGTACATCTTAATAAACTAAAATTCTTTGCTCATCATGGCGTGCATGATGAAGAAGGCATTATTGGAACAGATTTTGAAGTATCTGTTTCGGTACATTTTAATGCGCCAGAAAAAGTGGTAGCACTAGATGATACTATAAATTATGTAAGTGTTTTTAATATCATAAAAAATAGATTTGCTATACCCGAGCGTTTGTTAGAAACCTTAGCGCAACATATTGCTGATGATATTTACGCCATGGATACTTGCATTACCACAATTAACATTTCTATTGATAAAATAAATGCTCCAATAAGTAACTTTATAGGAACAGTTGGCGTTACTTACACAAAATCTTTTACTTGATGAAGTTCCTTTCTATATTTTTAGTTTCCCTTCTTATTACAAAAATCAGTTTTTCGCAAGATATAAATGCGATAATAAAAGAAGCTGATAGATTAGAAATTGTGCCTGATGAAAAAGCAGCATTTATAAAATTTAAAGAAGCTTTAAAAATACAACCAACAAACTTGCATGCATTGGTGAAATGTGCAGAGCTGTGCAGCAACATTGGGAATAGAGAAACCAATACCAAAACTCGTGATGATTATTTTAAAGTGGCGCTTATTTATGCAAAAACGGCTTACAAATTATATCCAGAAAGCGATGATGCAAATGTTGCCATGGCTGTTGCTTTGGGACGAATAATATTACTTAAAAGTGGGAAAGAAAAAATTGTCTACGTAAAAGAATTAAAAGGATATGCCGAAAAAGCCATTGCTACGAACCCAAATAACTTTAGGGCTTGGCATATATTAGGCAAATGGCACTACGAAGTAAGCAACCTTAGCGCATTTGAAAGAACAGCAGCAAAAATAGTATATGGTGCATTACCAACATCTTCCATTGCAAGTTCTATTACCTGCTACGAAAAAGCAAAAGCATTAAGCAGCAATTTTGCTTTGAATTATTTAGAACTTGCCAAAGCATACAAACGTAATGGTGAAAAAAGCAAAGCCATTGCTCAATTAAATTATCTACTTACACTCCCCAACAAAGTGCAAGATGATGAAAAAATAAAAGCAGAAGCTAGGGGTTTGTTGAAAAAGTGGGGGTAAGGGATTTTGTTAAAAAATGTTTTTTTCATCGTCCACCTCACGGCCAAATTAAAACCCTACCATCTATCGGTGCCCAAAGCGATTTAAACTCAAGTGCAGCAATACTGCTCGTGTATAATGTTTCCACTTTACTTTGTCTATAATCCAATATTTGTCTATTACTTTAAACCGCACTGACAATTCTTGGGCAAAACTTGCGAAACTTAATACACACATTAAAATATGCAAGAAGAAAGTTCTCATTACTATTTTATTTTTTACGACCACTTTTCACTATTAGCTTTTGCAAAATCAAGTTTATACTTTTCAGGAATATTATCATTGTTCATACAACCACTTTCGAGAGATGGGAATATTTCTTCAAATGTTTTTACTTCGTTCATAAATACCCTACGGTAAATATGACTACGAGTAAGTTGTTTGTAGTCATCAATACCAGCTGCGCCGCATAGCTCCACAAAGTTCTTCAATGTTTCGCCATGGTAATTGGCTACTCGTTGTTTTTTATCAGCAACTACTAATCCATCGGATAGACTTGCATCTTGCGTGGCTACACCTGTTGGACATTTGTTTGTATTACACACTAGCGCTTGTATGCAACCTATGGCCATCATCATGGCACGTGCGCTATTGCATGCATCTGCGCCTAGTGCCATTGCTCTCACCAAATGAAAACCACTAATCATTTTTCCACTGGCAATAATTTTTATTTGGTCTCTCACGCCAAAGCCACAAAGCATGTTGTGTACAAATGCTAAGCCGTCCATTAATGGTGCGCCTACATAATTGCTAAACTCTTGCGGTGCTGCACCAGTACCGCCTTCACCACCATCTATTGTTATAAAATCTGGGTAAATACTTAGCTCCATCATGGCTTTGCATATCCCAATAAATTCGCTTTTTTGACCAATGCACAATTTAAAACCTACTGGTTTTCCGCCACTATTATCTCTCAATACTTTTATAAACTGCAACAATTCTTTTGGCGTACTAAATGCACTATGATAAGGTGGTGAGTAAACCGTAGTGCCAGCTTCTACCAAACGAATGGCTGCTACTTCTGGCGTATTTTTTTTAGCTGGTAATATTCCACCATGCCCAGGCTTTGCACCTTGGCTCAATTTTAATTCAATCATTTTCACTTCGGGGCGTATGGCATTTTTGGTATATGCCTCCACATTAAAATTGCCTTCTTTATCTCGTGCACTAAAATAACCTGTACCAATTTGCCATACAATATCGCCGCCTTGTTTTAAATGATATGGGCTCAAACCTCCTTCACCAGTATTGTGTGCAAAGCCACCAATTTTTGCGCCACCGTTTAGAGCTTCTACCGCATTACTACTAAGCGAACCAAAACTCATGGCGCTTACATTAAAAATACTCGCATCATATTTTTGTAAGCAATCTTTTCCGCCAATCAATACCCTTGGCTGTGCATTTAATTTATGAAAATCTTTAGGCGCAATGCTGTGGCACATCCATTCGTATCCTTCAGCATATACATCTAACTGCGTACCAAATGGCATCGTATCCGTTTCTTTTTTTGCACGTTGGTAAATGGTACTTCTATCAATTCTATTTATAGGTCTGCCATCAATATCGCTCTCCACAAAATATTGATAAAGCTTTGGGCGAAGATCTTCCATCCAATAACGTGCCCTACCAAGTATTGGATAATTGCGCATGATGGTATGTTTGGTTTGTATCATATCCATAATACCAATAATAACAAGAATGACAGTTACGCCAAATACCCACCAAAAAAATTGACTATAGTAAAATCCTAATAATCCTAAAACAATAGGCGCAATGATTGCAAAAATGATAAAAGGTTTTCTCATAAGTTTTATTTTGAAAAATGCAAAAGTAGTATAAAAGATGGCTAAAAAACATGGTTTAACAAAGCAGACGTGTATTGTCTTATTTATGTAAAGAATCAGTTACAGCAATCATTACAGCAAAATTCCCATCGGTTTGTATCCATTTTTTTTCAGGTAAATATGTTCTAGAAACAAAACCATCTAAGTACAAAGCGTTTTTGCAACCAGCGCTTTTAAAGTATTGCGCAAAATCGTAAAAGTTTATTTCTTTTTTAGACATAGCAAAAAGAATACGATTATCTGACAAAATACCAACCCCGTTTCTTATATTTAGGTTAGATGAGTTTTTTATAAATGCGTTATGAATTTTTCCATTTATAACAAGCATTGGCCCCGATTGTATGGCCTTTTTTATATTTTTATTATCGCTAAAATTTGTTGTAGTACAAATTACTGGCGTATTATCATTTAGCAAATAAAATATGCCGTTTGGTTTTAGGTAAAAATTGCCATTACCACTTGCTGTGTCTAATCCTGATAAAGCTTTGTAGTTTTCAATGTATAATCCTTGTGGCGAATTGTCTGGCTTGTACATACCACCATTCATAGCAAACAATAATTTTTTATTCTTTTTTGAAAGCCATTCTTTTAGATTTTGTATGCTTTTAAAATTTTGATTGCTATCGTTTTTCCAATAAAATTGTATGTCTTGTTCTTTTGGGTTTACGATATTGCTGATAAAACGACTATCGTCGTTTGTAGTTTTTTTTCTTAATAAAAATATTGAAAAAGCAATTAGAAGAATAGTGCCAATTGTTACAAAAATTATTTTCGCTTTCAATTTTTTATTCAAAAATAATACAAGAATTAAATATAATGGTTGTTAATACTTTTCTAATCTTATTTTTATTAACGTTCGTTTCAAAATATTATTCGTTCTTTTGGAACATAAATCAGCAAACTTTTATGAAGTATATCTTATTATTTTTTCTGCAAAGTATTTTTTATATAACAGGCAATGCCCAAATAACCACCGACATTTCTTGGGTAGAAAAAAGCAGTATGAATGCAGCGGATGTTATTTATTACAATGCCAATAAAAAGTTAAGTTGGGCAGATTTTAAAGGTGCGCAAGGGCCACCAAGTGTAGTTGCAGCTATTACTTCATCGGGCTTTGGGTATAAAGCAGGTATGCATTCCAGCAATGGTAAAGGCGAAATTAATGTATCGGTCTATTGTTATTTTAGTAAACCAAACTCTTGGGTACGAAAAGGCAAGACGACTGCTTATATTTTGAACCACGAGCAACATCATTTTGATGCCACATACATTTGTGCTAAAATGTTTATCGATAAAGTAAAAGCAAGCAAACTAACTACTTCAAATATGAATGATGTTTTGGCAAAACTATACAAAGAATGCGCTGCCAATATGCACAAAATGCAAGCCGACTATGATGGCGAAACAAAAAATGGACAATTAAAAGACAAACAACAAAAATGGAATAATTTCTTTGATGAAAAATTGGCTGCTTTATAAATTTACCACCAGCACAGGAATTTTTAATTCGTGTCGTACTGCATTCACCGTTTGCCCATACAAAATATCTTTTACACCTCTGTGGCCATGTGCACCAATAACTAAAATATCAGCATTTTTCTCAGTTACAATTCGTACAATTTCTTTTACCCTATTTCTAAAACCTAATTCTGCATTTGCTTTAAAGCCTTTTTCTATTAATTGTGCAGCATAAGATTCTAATTGCGCTTTATCTTTCTTTGTTTCAAAGTCATCACTATCCTCACCGTGCAATTTTGCAGATGCACTTTCCACTACATGTATAAGCAGATAGTTTGCATCTGCTTTTCCTTGGCCAATGGCATAAGAAATAATTTTATGATCATTTGCACTAAAATCTAACGCTATGGCTATGTTGTTGTAAGCTGGAATAGTTAATGTAGGTAATATTTCTAGTGTACAATGCATTTCTATTGAAGCATCTATAACCTTTTTTCTTAAAAAGGGGAAAATTGAAATATAGAGAAGTACCGCTCCAAAGAAAACACCAGCAGTTATAATCAATAATTTGGGAAATAAATCTTCTGCTTCAAAAAATGGAATTACTTCATTTATTAGCATTCTAATATTTAAATATACTAGTATAAAAGCAATGGCTATAGCTGCCATTTTTTCTAAGGGTTTTATGGCAAATTTACCCATCGTTTTTTTATCGCTTACAAAATATATTAGTGGTATAATAGCAAACCCTAGTTGCAAACTCAAAATTACCTGACTCATTACAAGTAGCATATCAATCTTACTTTCGCCATAAATTAATATTACAATAAGTGCGGGAATTATGGCTACTAGCCTTGTTATAAGGCGGCGTAGCATAGGGTTTATACGCAAACTTAGGTAACCCTCCATTATAATTTGCCCTGCTAGCGTGCCAGTAACAGTGCTGCTTTGTCCTGCAGCTATTAATGCTACAGCAAATAAAATGGGTGCAGCATTTCCAAGAAAAGAGGGTAGAAGCCTGTGTGCTTCTTTTATTTCGGCTACATGCGAGTTTCCTGAGTTAAAAAAAACGGTGCCTGCCAAAATTAATATGCCAGCATTTACAAAAAAAGCAAGATTAAGTGCAATGGTGGTATCTATTCTATTGAATTTTATGGCTTGTTGTATCCCTATATTTGTCCGCTCAATTTTGCGAGTTTGTACTAATGCAGAATGTAAATATAAATTGTGTGGCATTACTGTTGCGCCAATAATTCCAATGGCAATGTACAAGGCATTATTATCAGGGAATGATGGCATAAACCCTTTTGCAACCTCCGCTATTATTGGCTTTGCTAACATTATTTCAATTAAAAACGCAATAAATATTACAGCTACTAATGCAATTATAAATGCTTCCATTTTGCGCATGCCAAGTTTTTGTAAGTAAAGCAATAAAAAAGTATCCAATACAGTAAAGCAAACTCCCCACACTAATGGTAAGCCAGTAAGTAATTGTATTCCCAAAGCCATGCCTAATACTTCTGCCAAATCGCAAGCTGCTATAGCTACTTCTGCTAAAATGTATAAAATAAAATTTATGGCTCGTGGGTAAGTTTCTCTATTGGCCTGCGCCAAATCTCTGCCTCTTACAATTCCTAACCTTGCCGATAAACCTTGTAATAATAGCGCCATTAAATTGCTCATGAGCAAAACCCAAATGAGGGCATAGCCATATTTGCTTCCACCCGCAAGGTCTGTAGCCCAGTTACCTGGATCCATGTAACCCACACTTACTAAATACGCTGGACCAAGAAAAGAAAAAATTTTACGCCATTTTTTCCTAGGTGTAGTTGTATCAATAGTGTTATGTACTTCACTTAAAGATTTATCAGATTTAATTGTAACCATAACTTAAAAAACAATCAAACTTTGCATCGACGTAGTTTATTGTTAGACGAAGCTAACAAACTTTTATCACTTGTTATCAACAAAAATGAAAAATATGTTAGTTATAATATAAGTTAACTGCATTTCATTTGTCAATTCCTATTTATATTGCAGCCTCATAAAATAGCGAAGGATGAATTTTTCCCAATATCAAGTACCGTACCAATCAGACAGTGTTTATGCCAAAAAAGTTGCTTATTTTTCAATGGAATTTGCAGTGCATCAACCACTTAAAATATACAGTGGTGGGCTAGGTTATTTAAGTGGATCGCATTTGCGTAGTGCTTATGAGTTAAGGCAAAATTTAGTTGGCGTTGGTATTTTATGGAAATATGGTTATTACGATCAAGCTCGTAATCCAGATCAAACCTTACAGGTACAATGGAACGAAAAAATTTACAATTATTTAGAAGATACTGGAATAAAATTTCAGATACAAATACACGAACATCTTGTTTGGGTAAAAGCATTTTATTTAAATCCTGAAACATTTAAAAGTGCACCATTATTTTTGTTGAGTACGGATTTGCCTGAAAATGATCACATGTCGCAAACAATAACACATCGTTTGTATGATGCCAATGTGGCTACAAAAGTGGCACAGTTTATTTTGCTTGGTGTAGGTGGTGCAAAGTTGATGGACGAATTAAATTTTCACCCAGATGTATATCATTTAAATGAAGCACATGCGGTAAGTGCAGCATTTTATTTGTATCAAAAATTTCATAAAAATAAAGAAGAAGTAAGAAAGCGCTTGGTATTTACTACACATACACCAGAAGAAGCTGGTAACGAAAAGCACGACATGTACCTCTGCGAAAAAATGAGTTATTTCTGTGGCGTGCCATTGGATGAAGTGCGAGCTTTAACGGGAATTACAGACGATAAATTTAATCATTCGCTGGCGGCCTTGCGTTTTGCTAGGTTGGCAAATGGTGTGAGTCAGTTGCATGGCGAAGTAAGCCGACAAATGTGGAAGAAGTATGAAAATATTTGCAAAATAAAAGCCATTACCAATGCACAAAATTGGCAATATTGGGCAGATAAGCAATTGTATAATTTTGCAGATACGCACAATGAAGAAGGATTTATAGATAGAAAAAAATATTTGAAAAAACGTGCTTTTGAAATTGTATCTGATCAAACAGGAAAAGTAATGAACCCCGATGTATTGACTATTGTGTGGGCAAGAAGATTTGCTGGATACAAACGTGCAGAGTTGATAACAAGAAATCAAGAAAAGTTTAAGGCATTAATGAGTAGTACAAAATATCCTGTACAAATTATTTGGGCAGGAAAACCTTACCCTGTTGATTATCCTGCCATCAGCGATTTTAATTTCTTAGTAGAGTTGAGTAAAGAATTTTCGAATGTGGCTGTTTGTACAGGTTACGAATTGGCATTAAGTAAAAGATTAAAACAAGCCAGTGATGTGTGGTTGAATAACCCACGTGTGCCAAGAGAAGCAAGTGGTACTAGTGGAATGACAGCGGCAATGAATGGTGCAGTTAATTTTAGTACAAACGATGGTTGGATTTGTGAATTTATTAACCATGGCAATAATGGATTTTTAGTACCACCAACTGATTACGAAAAAATGAGCCAGCATGAGCAAGATGAATACGATTTAGAAAAAATGTACGAAGTTTTGGAAAATCAAATTCTACCAATGTATTACGATAACCCAGAAGTGTGGAGACAGATTGTAAAAAACGGTATGAGAGATGTGCGTTGGCAGTTTGACAGCAACCGTATGGCAAAAGAATATTATGATGTGATGTATAATAGCTAATGAATAATTCTTAATTAATAGATAATAATGTTTTAGTAGTAAAGAGCTTTATTGAATTTTTTGCTATTAATTTTATGTAACTTTATTAAATCCTTTTTGCTTTTTGGTGAGAAGGATTTTTTTTACCCTCAATTAAATAAAAATCATGAAAGCATTTCAGAAAAAGTTAGAAATCCGTTGGGCAGATCTTGATCCCAATTTTCATGTATTGCATTCAAAATATTACGACTTTGGTGCTACATGCCGTATGGCTTTTATGGTAGAGCATGGGCTTACACCGGCTGTGTTTATGAAGCATCATTTTGGGCCTATTATTTTTAGAGAAGAATGTATTTTTAAAAAAGAAATAACTTTTGGAGATACGGTAATGGTGAATTTTAAACTATCAAAAATAACTGCAGATCTTGGTAGATGGACATTGGTTACTGAAATATATAAAAACAGCGAAACCCTTGCTGCTATTGTAACGGTAGATGGTGCATGGATGGATACCAATGCTCGTAAACTAACCATACCGCCAACAGAGTGGGCACATTTATTTGATAAAGCCCCGAAGACAGATGATTTTAAAATCGTTTAGAATAAACCTTTTAATTTGAAAATTATTCCATAACCTATGAGGTTTTATGCGAGACTTTTTTATCAATTTTTTTTGTAAAAACGATATAGCTTTCCGAATAGTTTTTAAAATAAATCAAAAATGAAAGATTGATTATTCAATTTGCAAACAAAAAATCTTCTTTTTTTACCCATTCTTTTTTGGCATAAAACCAAGTTGTAAAACCAATGGCGGTAACGCTAAATGGCTTAAAATTGGCCAATAATTTCTCGTGCGTTTTAAATGCTTTGTAAACGGTGGCTTTGTTATGCACGGTTATATGTGGCCATAAAATTTCTCTGTCTTTTTCATTGAGCATGCTTGCAAAAATTCTTTGCATTTCTGCATGAATATTTTGTAGTGTAGGAGAAACAATATCATAAGCCACAAAATTTTCTATATTTTTTAAACCTACAACTTGCATGTCGAAAGCTTTTGAGTTGCACAATTGTTGCAATGTTTCATGCACTATATTTTTATCGGATGGTAATTTATGAAACAACGTAATATGCGCATCTACAAAATTGGCATAAGCAGGGTAGTGCTGTTTTCGTTTTTCGTTAAAAAATGTTTGTGAAGCATCATCTATATTTAAAGTGATGATAAGCGATTTTTTATTTGTTGTATTCATCTAAAAATAAAAATACGTAATGGTTTTAGCATTCATCGTATTTTTATTGCATGAAAAAAATATGGCTCGCTTTTTTATTGATACAAATCATTTCTTGTACGCAAAAGAAATTCGATAATCCACATATACTTATCGATACCAATTATGGCAATATAGAAGCAGAATTATATCCTGCAAAAGCGCCCAAAACCGTTGCTGCATTTTTGTCTTACATAGATTCGGGTTTTTACAAAAACACCACATTCTATCGTGTATTAAAAAATGAAGACATGCCGATGGATATTAACTACGGAGTTATACAAGGCGGCATTTGGCCGCTCGAAAAAAACATAAAAGGCGTAGAGCATGAAAGCACGACCAACACAGGCCTTTCACATACAAACGGTACACTATCGCTTGCTCGTACAGGCATTGGCACGGGCACTACAGAGTTTTTTATTTGCAATGGCGATGAAACCATTTTTGATGCTGGCAATAAAGGTAGAGCCGATACACTTGGGTTTGCAGCATTTGGGCAAGTGGTGCATGGGATGGATATTGTTCGTAAAATTCAAAATCAAAAAAATAACGGCGAAAATTTTATTGCAAAAATTATCATCAACAACATTACTAAATTATAACCCATGTTTCGTACCATTTTATTACTCACAGCCTCTAATATTTTTATGACTTTTGCTTGGTATGGCAATCTTAAAAATACAACCATTCCCATTTGGAAAGCAATACTCATAAGTTGGGGTATCGCTTTTTTTGAATATTGTTTAATGGTGCCTGCTAATAGGCTAGGTTACGCAAATGGCTTTAGCGGCTTTCAATTAAAAATGACGCAGGAGGTAATTACACTTGTCGTTTTTTCTGTATTTGCTATTTTGTATTTAAAAGAACCCTTTCATTGGAAATATTTTGTAAGTTTTTCTCTTTTGTTAACGGCTGTATATGTGATGTTTAAAAAGTAATGATGGGCTTTAATTTTATTTTACAATTTCAGCTAAATTATTGAAGTGTTTTTTAGAAAAAATTAATAACTTAGGAATACATTTTTTGATTCGTTTTTAGGCAATAAAATAGGTCATATTTCGTTATGGTTTTAAGTTGAAGCGTTTACTTTAACTTCCAATAACCTTAATTATTCAAATATGAAGCGTTTTATTCTATTAAATGTTATTTTAATTCTCACAATTTTTTGCAAAGTATTTGCACAAAAAACTTCACAAAAACCATTTTATCACCATGTTGAAAATGCTTTAGTATCAACAGAGGGAGGAAGATCAACAGGTACAAGTGGTACAGGTGCAAATATAGACGTACTTTTTCACAGGGTATTTTGGCGAATAAATCCTGATTCCGTAAATGGGGCAACTCCTGTAAAATATATAAAAGGTTATGTGCATACTACTTTTAAAACTACTGTGGCAAGTGTAACCAGTATCACATTTGATATGCGAAGTGTTTTATTAGTGGATTCAGTAATTTTTAGAAATGCAAAATTACCAGTTGCCAGTGTAACCAGAGTAGGAAATATTATTACACTTGGTTTAGGTGTAACACTTACAAACAATTTTATAGATTCTGTTAGAATTTATTACCAAGGAACACCACCAGCTGTAGTTGGTGCAGCACAAGGTTACCAATTAATAAATTTAGCTGGTGCTGGAAATATCATCAATACTTTGTCAGAATCATACGAGGATAGAGATTGGTGGCCATGCAAGCATGATATGCAAGATAAAATTGATTCTATGGATATTATAGTAAGTGTACCATGGGGAACACCTACAGTTGCAGATACTTTTTGGGTGGCTTCGAATGGAAAAATGGTAGATTCATCCATTGTTGCAAATAGTAGAATTTTTACTTTCAAAACTCGTTATCCTATTGCATCTTATTTGGTAGCAGTATCAGTAGCTAAATACAGAAAATTTTATCGCTCTGCAAATGTGAATGGAACAGTAGTTCCAGTCGTATATAATATTTTATTAGGGAAACCCAGCTACCCTGCAATTACTGCAGCAATGGATATTCAAAATACAGTGTTGGAAAAGTTTAGTGCAAAAATTGGGGAGTATCCTTTCAAACTAGAAAAACATGGTTTTTATGATGGTTTAGACGGTGCTGGTGGTATGGAACACCAAACATTTTCAGCAATTGATCCAGCTGCTTTGCAAAGCCAAGCTACTCTTTCACATGAACTTACGCACCAATGGTTTGGTGATAATGTTACTTTTGCTACTTGGAACGACATATGGCTTGCAGAAGGTTTTGCTAGATATGGAGAGGCATTAGCAGCTGAGCTGGTTCCTGCTACTGGCTTGAGTGCATTTGGTGAAAGATCAAGTATGAAAACTGCAGCTATAGGAAACACATCTCAAAGTGCTTGGCTGCCAAATGCCAATACTACTACTTCAGCATTAGTATGGACAAATACAAATATAAGTGCTATGTACGATAGAGGTTCTATGATTGTATCAATGCTTCGCACTATGTGCGGAGATGAAATGTTTTTTAGTGCACTTACAAAATATCAAAATGAGTTGAAAGGAAAATCTGCAAATACAGATACTTTACGAAATTATTTTAATAGAGAATTGGGAAAAGATATTTCAGTTTTTTTTAATGACTATGTTGGTGGTTCTGGCTTGGGTACAACTAGAACCGGAGGATTAGGAAGACCTTCGAATACGGTTAATTGGAGTGCACCAACTACTTTTGGTCAAACAGGTAAACGTTTAGTAATTTCATTAGGTGCTCAGACTAGATCAGCAGGAACTAATGTGACTTACTTTCGAGGACCAATACAATTGCATATAAAAGGGGCTCTTGCAGCAAATGATACTACTCTAACTATTTTTGACTGGGGTGCTGGTAATCTGTCTTATGCAGGTAAAGGCATTAGCTTACCAGTTGCAGGTAACAAACTTACATTTGATTTGTCTTTTGTGCCAACAACAGTTTTGTACGATGATAGTGCAAGAACAATGAGTGTGGGTACAATAACATCAGTTCCTACACTCGAAGGCTACGTTTGGCTTGGTACTACAAATACTGTTTGGGGTACTGTTACTAACTGGGCTGGAAGCCTTGTACCGCCGAGCGGTGGGGATGTTACCATTGCTACTTCGGCATTAAATAATCCGTTGCTTCCAGCTGGTAACACAACTGTTGGACCATTATCAATTCTTACAGGCAAAATTCTTTACTTAAACAATAATACCTTAACCATTAATAATTCTGTACGCTATACTGGTTTAATATCTGGATCTCCAACTTCTAATATTATTGTGGCAGATCAAGCAGGTGTTTTAAATTTCGATCAAACAAGTGCGGTTACTCGTTCGCTTAATACCATTACACTAAATCCCAAAGCCAGTGCAACTATTGGTACAGGTTTGTTGGAAATATATGGTGGTTTAAGTTTGCCAACTTCTACCAATTTAAAAGTAACTTCTGCAAATATGTTGATAAGATAATTTTCTGGTTAATCATAAATTTAAAAATCAATAAGCATTTTGTTTATTGATTTTTTTTTGAAATATATATTCGTCCTGTGCCTATATCCATCATCTTTCGCTACTAGAACCATGTAATTTTAAAGTTCAAAATAAATTAATATTTTGCCTTTTGTGCCGTATTTTTGTAAAACCAAATTTTACTCAACAATATTCGCTTTATGACTTGGAAAATGTTTTTCACTTCTTCTATAGGTAAGAAATTTATGATGGGGGCTACGGGATTATTTCTTATTACTTTTCTCATAGTACATGCTGGTATAAATGCCATGATTTTTTTTAATGATGGGGGCGAAACCTTTAATCATTGGGGGCATTTTATGGGCAGCAATCTTATTGTACGTACAATGGAAATTGGCCTGATGATTTTTTTATTGTTACACATATATCAAGGTCTTGCTTTGTGGAGACAAAACCATAATGCTCGTCCTGTAAAATATGCTGTGCAAAAAGGTGATGGTAAAAGCAAGTGGTATAGTAAAACCATGGGTTTGCTAGGTACGTTGATTTTAATATTTTTGATAATGCATTTCTACCATTTTTGGGTGCCTAGTCGTTTTGGTGGTATGGCTAGTATACAACCTTTGGCAGAAGCTACCCTTGGGCAAGAATACAATAACCAACCTGTACATAATTTGTATCAAGAAATGTTGAATGTGTTTACAGGAAGTTACTCACCAATAATTGTTTTGTTTTATGTGTTGGGCTGTGTATCGCTTTGTTGGCATTTGATGCATGGGTTTCAAAGTGCATTTCAAACATTTGGTATAAATCATAAAAGATATACGCCAATGATAAAAACGATGGGGGTGGTTTATTCCGTAGGTATATCATTGTTGTTTGCTAGTATGCCGGTGGCAATGCATTTTGGGTGGGTGAAATAAGCCCCCTAAATCCCCCACAGGGAGACTTTCGAACACCGAAAGTGTATGTAGTTTTTTAATTAGTTTGAAGTGTTTGCTTAGAGTTTAATATTGTCAGTCTGAGCTTGTCGAAGACGGGTTTATTTTGAAGATAGATTGATTTAAAAGAGATATTGTGGGAAAAGATGAATAAAGAGATACAGCTGAACGGAGCGTCGCCAATGAAGTTCCACATTGCTGTTGTCTTTGCTCGGACAATAACAATACGAAGTATTGGAATTGTTCCAAATAAAATAAAAATGTTTGTTTAAAAAAATAGACGATATGAATTCAAAAATTCCGCAAGGCGAAATGGACAAAAAGTGGGAAGATTACAAGGGGCATGTGCAGCTTGTAAATCCTGCAAACAAAAGAAAACTAGAAGTAATTGTAGTAGGCACTGGGCTTGCGGGTGCTTCTGCGGCTGCATCTTTGGGCGAACTGGGTTACAAAGTGAAGGCGTTTTGTTTTCAAGATAGCCCACGCCGTGCACATAGTATAGCTGCGCAAGGTGGTATAAATGCGGCAAAGAATTATCAAAATGATGGTGACTCTGTTTTTCGTTTATTTTATGATACCGTAAAAGGTGGCGACTATCGTGCACGTGAAGCTAACGTACATAGGCTTGCCGAAGTGAGTACATCTATCATTGACCAATGTGTGGCGCAAGGTGTGCCGTTTGCTAGAGAATATGGTGGCTTGCTGAGCAACCGTAGTTTTGGTGGAACACAAGTACAGCGTACGTTTTATGCTGCAGGACAAACCGGGCAACAATTATTACTCGGTGCATACAGTGCTTTAGAAAGACAAGTAGCATTGGGAAATGTAACCATGTATCGCCGCCACGAAATGCAAGATGTGGTATTGATAGATGGTGTGGCGAAGGGAATTATAGCAAGAGATTTAATAACTGGCGAATTGGAAAGGCACGGTGCACATGCAGTATTGCTTTGCACTGGAGGATATGGCAACGTATTTTATTTGAGTACAAATGCCATGGGAAGCAATGTGACAGCGGCTTGGAAGGCGCATAAAAAAGGAGCGTATTTTGGTAATCCATGCTTTACGCAGATTCATCCTACATGTATACCTGTAAGTGGCGATCATCAAAGTAAACTTACGCTAATGAGTGAAAGTTTGCGTAATGATGGTAGAATTTGGGTGCCAAAAAAACAAGGCGACACTCGTAAAGGCCACGAAATACCAGAAGAAGAAAGAGATTATTATTTGGAAAGAAGGTACCCTGCGTTTGGAAATTTGGTACCAAGAGATGTGGCTAGTCGTGCAGCAAAAGAACGCTGCGATGCAGGCTATGGTGTAGGTACAACAAAGATGGCGGTGTTTTTAGATTTTGCAGATGCTATAAAAAGATACGGAAAAATAGAGGCAGGTAAAAAGGGAATTACGGATATGCCAGAGGCGGAGATAATTGCCATTGGCAAATCGGTTGTAAAAGAAAAATATGGCAATTTGTTTGACATGTATGCAAAAATTACTGGCGAAGATCCGTACTCGATGCCTATGCGCATTTATCCTGCGGTGCATTATACCATGGGTGGCTTGTGGGTAGATTATGAATTGCAAACATCCATAAAAGGATTGTACGCACTAGGTGAGGCCAACTTTAGCGACCATGGCGCAAACAGATTGGGCGCATCTGCACTCATGCAAGGCTTGGCGGATGGTTATTTTGTAATACCATATACATTGGGAAATTATTTGGCAGGCGAAATTAGAAACCCTGCTATAGATACGAATCAACAAGCATTTATAGACACCGAAAATGCCGTGGCAGAAAGAATAAATACTTTGATGAACATTAAAGGAAAACAAACGGTAGAGAGTTTTCACAAACGCCTTGGTTTGATAATGTGGGATAAGTGTGGTATGGCTCGTAGCGAAGCAGGATTGAAACAAGCCATTGCTGAAATACAAGCATTGAAAAAAGAATTTTGGAGTGATGTGCGTGTGCCTGGTGAAATAAATGAAATGAACCCTGAGCTTGATAAAGCAGGTAGGGTAGCGGATTTTATTGAACTTGGTGAGTTGATGTGCTTGGATGCACTAACAAGAAATGAAAGCTGCGGTGGACATTTTAGAGAGGAAAGCCAAACAGATGATGGTGAAGCAAAACGTGATGATGTGAATTATGCTTTTGTATCTGCGTGGGAGAATAAAGGTGATGCAGGTTGGGAATTGCATAAGGAAGAATTGAGTTTTGAAATTGTAAAACCTACACAAAGAAGTTATAAATAAAATTGATATTTCTTGAGTGAAAAATTAATCATACGGAATTTTGGGCCAATAACAAACGTGGATTTAGATTTACGTAAGGTGAATGTATTGATAGGTGAACAAGGAACAGGAAAGAGTGCAATTGTAAAATTGATAAGTTCTATTGTTAAAATGTCAACTGGGGAAACTTTAACTGCAGGAAAGACTGGATTAATGAGAAAAGAAGAATTTGGTAAAGTTGAGCATCTTAGAAGACATTTAAAAGTATTTGGAATTGAAGGGTATCTTACTGAAACGACATACATATTTTTTGATTCTCCTTTATTCGAATTCGAGTTTGTAGAAAAAGATTGCAGAATAATAAAAACAAAATTGATAAAGGGGCTTGAAGCTGAATTAAGCCACCAAGGTATTACTTTTATTCCTGCAGATAGAGGAGCAGTCAATTTATTATCAAATGAATTACTTTATAGTCTTAATGAATTAAGTCAAGACTTGCCTGGTTACTTTGTAAGGTTCGGACAACAATTTAACAGGTCAAAGAAGCATCAAAAAGTATATGATTTTTCTGAAACTCTTGGAGTATCTTATAAGTTTGAAAATGATCAAGATCAAATTGTAATTGCAAATAATAAAGTTATAATGCTTTCAGATGCTTCAAGTGCAGTACAAACTAATATTCCTATGCTTGTTATTCTGAAAAATCAGGAATTAGGTAAAGATAATTTTGGTGGTCACTCTAGCGATTTTTTAACAACTATACTAGAAGAACCTGAACTTAATTGTCATCCTAAATTACAAAATTTATTAGTAAAAAGCATTGTATTAAATGCAAAGCCTTCAATTAAAGAAAATTTTAGAAGAGTAATTTTTATGACAACTCATAGCCCTTACATCCTAACTTCATTAAACAATTTGATATACGCTCATGAAGTTGGCAAGATTTATCCTGATGAAGCAGAAAAAGTTATTGAACGAAAATATTGGCTAAACCCAAAGGATGTTTCAGCTTATGAATTAAAGACAGATGGAACTTGTGAAGATATTTTTAATAGAGAAGAAAATTTGATAGGGGCTGAAAAAATAGATGAAATTTCAAATGTTCTTAATGAACAATTTGATGCATTGCTGAATATTGAATTGGTGCCAAGATGAGTTTAATACTAAATCAATGTATTGAGTATAGCGATGATAGAAAGGAATTTGTTGCTAGTGAAAATGGTAAAACATTTAGACTAGATAATAACTCAGGAGCAATTGTAAGAAAAGTAAAGGTAGATAAATGTATAGTTCAAAAAGTAGGGGAAGGAAGATGTGATTATTTGATGAATATTGATGATAAGAAAATTGTTTATTTTATAGAATTAAAGGGAGGAGATTTAAGAAAGGCTTTAAAACAAATTAGTGATACAATTGAGTATTTAAAATCTGAATTTACTAATTTTATTTTTGAAGCAAGAATTGTGGGGAGTGGAAATGTACCCAAACTTAAAACGATAACAGCTTATAAAAGTTTAGCAAAGTTAGTTTTGCCAACAAACGGCAAAATTATTTATAGAACCAATAAATTTCATACAGAAAGTATCTAAATATGGAACATTACCACATGAATTTGACCCTAAAAGTTTGGCGTCAAAAAAACAACAAGGCAAAGGGAAGTTTTGAAAC
>JAYTLA010000081.1:0-35526 GCA_043729825.1 Ferruginibacter sp. | reverse complement strand
TTATTAGTTCAATCTTTTGTAAAATGTGCGAGGGTGAACAATAAACAAATCTTGCTTCGCACGGTGCAAATGTACGCTATGAAAGGGTTACTACAAAATAAAAAAGCCACGAATGGCACAAATAAACACGAATAAAACCCATTAGTGAAAATTCGTGTTATTAGTGGCTACAAAAAAACTATGTCGCAGTTATATAATTTTCTACAGGAATACGATTGGTAATACTTTTTGCCAGTGTCATTTCATCGGCATACTCAAGCTCGCCACCAAAAGCAATACCACGGGCAATAGTAGTAATTTTTACTTTTACTTCTTTTAGTTTTCTACCAATGTAATATATAGTAGTATCGCCTTGTATATTTGGGTTTAGCGCAAAAATAACTTCTTCTATTTCTTCCTCTTTTATTCTACTCACCAATGCATCAATCGTTAATTGGTCAGGGCCAATACCATCTAGTGGAGAAATGATACCGCCCAACACATGATACAACCCATTAAACTGTTGGGTATTTTCTATAGCAATTACATCTCTAATATTTTCTACTACGCAAATAAGGTTTTGTTTTCTAGAAGGGTTAATACAAATATTACAAACTTCCGTGTCAGATACATTGTAACAACGCTTACAAAACTTTATTTCGTTGCGCATTTTGGCAATGGTATGGCTAAACATATCTACTTCTTGCGCTTGTTGTTTTACTAAATGTAATACCAAACGCAAAGCCGTTTTTTTACCTATGCCTGGTAATTTGGCAAATTCGTTTACGGCGTTCTCAATAAGTTTTGAAGAAAATTGCATGGTTGCAAAAATAGTAAATAGTAAATTGTTAGATTGATAAATTGTTTAATTGTTGATTATGCAATAGGTATTCCTAAATTGAAAACTAATGCACAATAAAACCAAATTGAAAAAATGATCAGGAGAATATGGACGTTACAAATGCCAAATCAAGGCTTCTCAGACAATCCACAGAAGATAAATTTATTTACAAATTTATCTCACGTTCATTTTCCCAATCTGCCCGCACAGATAATCTTTGGGGCAGCGTTACCGCTTTTTCGGGTTGTAATTTTTTTGTATAATTACCGGGTGTCCATTTGCCATTTTTATCGGTATCATACAAAATTCTTATGCCATATTCGCCAGGGGTAAACATATTATTGTTCCATTCTTTGCCAGTTATTGGATAAGAATACTTAACTGTTTCACCACTTAAAAATTGTAATACAGGATTTTTGCTGATATCCAAATCATTGAAGCGTAAAGTGAGTTTGCCATAATCTTCTACTCGCTTAGTAGTAAAACGAATAGTATCATTTTTAGCAATTTTATTTCCTACAGAATCTATCACGGCTAAAGTATCAATAATCAACACAAGGGGTATTTCGGCTTTCCATTTTACATCTAGCAATATTTTTTTTGCTGTGCTATCTATTGTAAATTTTATACCAGTAACTTTTTTAAATAACGTATCTGTTATATAAATTTTTGAACTATCAATTGTTTTTAATGGGTTATTAAAATTAATTTCTAATGGTTCCAATAAATCTTGGCGGTTGGATAAATTTGTGCTTGCTCGTAATTTTTTATTTAAAGTGACTTTTGGAGTAGTTGTTACATTATTCAGCACTTCTTTTTTTTCTGCATATGCATACAACGTTACGTTTTCATTGTTTGCTGCGGATACATCTTCGTTCGCAAATGCAAATGTTTCTGCTCCCGAGTTGTATGTTTTACCACCATCACCATCTTTGAGTGCATATATTCTAAAATTTGTTGCTGGTAAATTTTTAAACTCGAAACTGCCATCCCCTTTTACTTTAGAAATATAATTTGGTTTCTTTTTTGTAACAGTGCTGTCCACCGCATTTTTGTATAGCATTACAACTAATGTGCTATCATACTCGCCAGATTCTGCTAAAATGACTTTGCCAGAAATGCTTGATGAATCCAACACATTTCCTGTAGAAAAAGTAAACGATAATCCTTTTACAATATTGGCTTCGTTTATATCTCTTACCGCATCGCCAAAGTTGATAGTGTAAGTTGTATTGGGTAAAAGTGTATCTCTAAATTTTAAGGTAATGGTGCGTGGGTTGGCGGTTATTGATGGATTTTTGTTTTGCAAAGGCGAAATTATAAGGTTTTGCGAAAGATCTGCCACATCTATATATTCATCAAACTCCAATGTAATTTTATTATTGCTTACATTTTTACTACCAAATGCAGGTGTTGCTTTTACCAATTTTGGTGCAATGGTATCTTTGGCGCCGCCTGTGGGTAAGCCTATTTGGGCGCATCCGGCTGTAAATAACGATGTGACTACAAAAAAAATGGCTGCAATGAAGTAGAAAATATTGGCAAGTGTTTTCATTCGTACAAAAAATAAATTTAGTCAAAATTAACGCCTAAATGTCAACTCTTTAAAATAATATTGCAATAGAATGTTATATTCTGTTTAGCAAAATGTGTTTTACGAGAAACTTTATCGTTTTATTTTAAGTCTTAAAAACAAAAAAAACCTGTTATGAAAAAAATTACATTCCTATTAATTGCATTTGCCATCACACATTTTTCTATGGCTCAAGCTTATGATGGCTCTGTAGATTATCTTAAGAAAAGCCAAGCAGCTGTAATTGCAGAATATAAATACCCACAAGAAACAGTGGAGAAAACATTGAAAGATAAATTAGAGCGCCTTGGCTTAAAAGTAAAAAGTAGCAAAGGTTTTTTAATAGCGTATAATTCTGTTATTAGCAATATAAGTAGCAATCAAATGGAATATGCTTTTCAGGTGGATAGAAAAAGCAAAAGGGAAAAGGAAGTAACGGTAATATCGATGGTGATGAATGTAAATGATGTGAATGTTACTGCTGACAATGCGGCAAAAGCAAAAGATTTTTTAAATGAATTGGCTCCAGCTATTGATGCATTGAATTTAGAAAATATGATTGCAGACCAAAACAGCATATTGGAAAAAGCACAGAAAAAAAATAAAAACTTGCAAGAAGATATTTCTAATTTAGAAAAAAAGATACGCAACTATCAAGATGATTTGGCTAAGACAAAGAAGCAGCAAGAAGATCAAACAAAAGAAGTGCAACGCCAACAAGATATTTTGGATACGATGAAGGCGAAGCGAAAATAGTTTTTGGTTGATTAGTTAATTGGTAAGGGCTCACGAAATCGTGGGCCTTTACTTTTTTTAGTCGATTTGCTCAATGTCGCCTATATCATGTAATTCAGTAGCCAACTCATTTTCCTTTACAAAATTGCACCATCTACAATCTTCTTTGCCACAGCCGGTATAAAAATCTTTGGCTTGTATTTTTTCCCAAGCGGTTACAATTTGTTCTTTTACCATATTGCAATCTTCGGATGTAATTACAATTTTTTCTTTTCGGTATTCTTTCTTTTTATCGGGTTCTACAAAATCAAATTCGGTGCTTATAACTTGCCAATCTTTTTGATCGTAATTATCTATTAAAATTTTATAAAAAACCGCTTGCCGCCAATAGTTGCCCCCATTGGGCTCTTTATCATTTGGTCCTTTGAGCGATGGTAATGCTTTTTCAATATCGCCACTTTTATAGTCAACTACATTTACCGTTTTGCCATCAAATTCTAGTTTATCTAATTTTCCTTTTAGTGGCACGCCATCTACCACCACACCTCGTATGTTTCTTTCTATAGCTACTACTTTGTTCCAAGTGTTGATGTATTTATCGTAATAATTAAACAGTACGCCTTCGCCATATTCCATACGCCTAGCAAACGATTCTTTGGTAAAGTTTTCTCTATGCCTGCGCATGTACCAAACAAAGTCGCCAAACATATCTTCTTTACCATTAAATTTTTCCTTACCGCTATCCTGCATTTTTTTAAATAGTTTTTCCAATGCATGATGTATGGCACTACCAAATGTGGTAGATTCATTTATACCCGATGGTACCCGTATCATATTATTGAAATAAAACTGCAACGGGCATTTCATATAATTGTTTAATGCCGTTACGTTCATTTGGAATTTACTGAGCAAGCCATCAATAAAATCATCTTCTGCATGCGCTATTTCAGGGGCTTTTGCTGTAAATTGTAATAAATTAAAAGCTGCCATATCATTTTCTGATATGCTCGCATGCTCCACTTCTAATTGATGTACTTCTTGTATTTCTGAAATAAAAACAGATGGCTCTAAACCCTTGCCTTCGTTGCTATATTTGGCATAAGAAATATTTAAATATTTTTCTGCTCTTGTGAGTGCTACATAAAATAATCTTCTTAATTCTTCGCCCTCAGATGCATCGCTAGGTGCGGAAGTAAACATCGTATCAGGAAATTTATACCCACTTTGTGGCTTTCTTTTCTTTTCCCAAGATGATGCATTTACACCTGCAAAAAATACATATTCAAACTCCAAACCCTTGCTACCATGTGCTGTAAGAAGGTTTACGGCTTTTTCATTGCCAGATACTTCTATTAATGGTAATGGTAGATTTTCCTTTTTCATTAAATCCAACACATCCATAAAACCTTTTAAATCTAAATATGGATTACGTGCCGTTTCTGTTTTTACAAAATCGAATAAGGCTGTGAGTAGTTGTAATAATTTTAATTTTTCCTCGTGCTGCATTATGTATGCAAGCACACCAGCATTGCGTATAATGCTATCGAGTAATTGTTGTAACGATACATTAGATACATCTGCTATCAAACTTTCAATAATGGCACTTGTATTTTTTAATGATTGACTAATGCCGCTATCAAATAAATCTTTTGGTGGTTGGTTGGCTTTGTCAAACAATAATTTTCTGATAGATGATGCATCACCACCATATCTTTTGCTGTTTACCTCTACGGTAATTTTCGCAATATCGATCGGTGCTATTTTATAAAAGTCGTAATGCAATATTTCAAACAATAATTCATCGCCACCATACGGAATATCATGCTCGGCATTTAAGTAACGCATGATGGTTATTATTTTATTTACAAATGAATTGCTTAGAATATTGATGTTTCGTTTGCTAAAAACAGGTATCTCTTTTAGTCGTAAATATTCTGCCAATGCTTCGCCGTATTTATTTTCTTTGTAAATAACAGCAATTTTTCTTGGTTCAATATTTTGTTCTAGCAATGAAGCAATTTCGGCTGTAATGCCCGCCATTTCTTCTTTTACGGAGTTGTATTCTTTTATACTTGGCTTATTGGTGAGCGATTTTATTTTATCATTGCTAGCTAATAAATCTTTACTTAGGCCTTCAATATTTTTTACCAAACGCTCTTCGTTTTTATCGATAAGCGTTTTGGCAATATCTAAAATTGGTTGCGTACTTCTGTAATTATTGGTAAGCACTACGGTTACCATTTCGCTGCTATAATGGTTGGCAAAGCCTAGCATGTTTTCTACATTGGCACCTTGAAAGCGGTAAATACTTTGGTCATCATCGCCCACTACAAATACATTTGGTGTGTCCCAATAGCTAATGAGTTGTTGCACCAATTTATTTTGTGTACCGCTTGTATCTTGGTATTCGTCCACTAATACATATTGAAAACGCTCTTGATAATTGGACAATACATTTGGGTTTTCTTCAAACGCTTTTATTACCCAATTTATCATATCATCAAAATCGTAGCGGTTGCGCTCTCGCATAAGGGTTTGGTAATTGTCAAATTCATATACGGCTGCACGAAGTCTTTCTTTCTTTTCTTTTTCTTCTTCAATTTTATCGGTGCGTACATCGCCTTTTTTAAATGCTGCGGTGGCTCGCTTGGCAATGTACTCATCACGGCTTGGTAGGTCTGCAATGTATTCATCTATTTTTTGGTTGATGAATTGTGGCGTCCAACCTTCCCGCTTCATGTTAGAAAATAATTGCTTTAAATTATTTATTTCGTAATACACATCGCCCCTGTATCGCTTTAGTGGATTGTCTTTGGAGAAATTATCAATCAGTTTTTTAAACAATTCTATATTCTCCAATTCTGAAATGGCATCTAGACTATTTTTTTCGAACAGCGATAAATTGTCTTGAATAACATCGTTGCAAAAAGCATGAAACGTATAAATATTTACTTTGTATGCATCTGCACCTATGAAGGATTGTAAGCGTCTGCGCATAGCTATGGCACCCGCATCTGTGTAGGTGAGGCAAAGAATATTATCTGCCAACACATCGGGGTTCATTAATATTTTACCAATACGTGCAGCTAGTATTTGGGTTTTGCCTGTGCCAGGTCCTGCAATTACCATTACGGGGCCTTCGGTAGTATCCACAGCTTTTTGTTGCTGTTGATTTAGCTTTTCGTATTCTTCTTCAAATTTTTGTTGAAGTTGTTGTTGGTAAGTTTGCATTAATATTATTTTTTTGCCACTAATAGCACGAATGAACACGAATTGGTATGATACTTTTAAAAGAATATTTATTATATCTTACTTTTAAATTTTATCATACGTGAAAAGTAATAAAAACTAAGCACACAATTTAATATTTAATAAAAATAATGATGCATTTATTATTTGCATACATTAATCCTAAACTCCTATATTTATTTTTTCTTTCTGCTAAATCCATTTTCATTTCTTACTTTTAAAACATGAAAATCATAGCCATGATACCGGCACGATACGCCGCTACAAGATTTCCTTACAAACTTATGCAACCCCTAGGTGGCAAAACAGTTATTCGTATGACTTACGAAAATACCGTTGCCACAAATTTATTTGATGATGTATTTGTAGTAACCGATCATCAAATTATTTTTGATGAAATAACCAACCATGGAGGCAAAGCCATTATGAGCATTGCACAACACGAAAGCGGAAGCGATAGAATAGCAGAAGCTATAAAAAATATGGATGTAGATGTGGTGGTAAATGTACAAGGCGATGAACCATTTGTAAGAAAACACATGCTACAAAAATTGGTACATGTATTTATAGATGATCAAAAAGTACAAGTAGCATCTCCCATAAAAAAAATTACCGACATAGCACAAATTACCAATCCCAATATTGTAAAAGTAGCAGTAGATAAAAACATGAATTCCCTGCTTTTTAGCAGAAGTGTAATTCCATATCATAGAGAACAAACTGTTTCGCCCACTTATTACGAGCATATTGGTGTATATGCTTTTAGAAAAGAAGCGCTTATGCAATTCACTGCTTGGGGAATGACGCCGCTAGAAGCCGCCGAAAAAATAGAATGCCTCCGATACCTCGAAAACGGCGTACAATTAAGAATGGTTCTTACAGAAGGAGAAATTGTTAAAATTGACGTTCCTGAAGATTTAGTAAAGGCAGAGATGTATTTTAACAAAATTTTGTGATATCGAAGTTTTGTGGTATATTTATACTGTCAAAAAATTCAAAACATGAAAAATTTATTAAACAACGAGAATTATTGTGAACTTACCCTAAGAATTCAACAATTGCAACCAGAAAGCAAAGCAAAGTCTGGCAACATGAATGCACCACAAATGCTTGCCCAAGTATCGGAAGATTGTAAAGTTCCGCTTAGCGACAAGCCAATGCCACGTTCTATTATGGGAAGATTATTTGGTTGGGCTTTTAAGCCAGAGTTGTATAACGATAACCCTTGGGAAGAAAATTTATTTACCTCTTCCACCAATGCAATTAATGATGCTAAAGATTTTAATAAAGAATTGTTGGGTCTTTTAACATTGGTAGAAACTTTTCATACAACAAGTACTGAAAATATTGGTCGATATGCGCACCCAGTATTTGGAAAATTTACTGCAGACCAATGGGGAAAAGCTATGTACAAAAATTTAGACCGTCATTTGGTAGAGTTTGGTGTGTAAGAAAATTATTTTCGATAAGGAATAATTTTGGAAACCCTATAAAGTGATTTACTAAAAAAATATTCGAGTTCATCATAATTGGGTGGTTCATTAATATAAACCCTTTGCCAAATTTCAGCACCACTATTACTTTCTACAATACCTACTTTTAAGGTTATCTTATCTGTTTGTACCTCTTTAGCTGTTGCAGCGCTTATGGCAGTAAGCGATGCTCCCAATAAAAAAATGTTTCTAGAACCAAGTCCTACAAAAACATCAATGCTTTTATAGCCCATTTTCGATAAATCAGTTTTCATAAAAATTACAGCATCTACTTGTAATATTTTTGCAAGCTCCGTTTCATTCATTGTTTTGTACTTACTAAAAGATAACCCACCTGCAAATAATTTATCGTTAGTTAATTTTATTGGCTGCACATTAACTATATACTTATTTTTTTGCATACGGTTATACAATTCGGTTTGAATGATAAAACCAAGTTTCAATTCTCCCTCGTTAATAGCTTCTTGCGATATTTTTGCGCTGTCTCTTTCTTTTACATGTATGTTTACAAATGCTGGTAAAATAGCAACTAACTTCTGTGCTACTGTTTCTTTTGCCACATAACCATTCCTCAAATTTTTTGTTGAAGAACATGAAACTAAAAAAAATAAAAAAACGAATAAAGAATATCTTTCCATACCTATAATTTTATCAATTTTTCCACCGCCGCTTCCAGAGTGCTTTCCTTTTTTGCAAAACAAAAACGAAGTACATTGTTTTCTATAGGCGTTTTATAAAACGAGCTTACTGGTATTGTAGCTACGCCAAATTGTTTTACCAAACGTACTGCCATATCGTATTCTTTTTCTTGGCTAATTTTTTTGTAACTATAAATTTGAAAATAACTCCCATGACTTGTCAATGGTTCAAATCGAGTTTGTTTCATTAAGGTTTGTAAATAATCTCGTTTTAGTTGTAATGTTTTTCCAAGCTTTAAATATTCATTTTCATTTTGTAAAAATTCGGCCAATGCATATTGCACAGGCCCAAAAACAGAAAATGCATTAAACTGATGTATTTTTCTAAATTCTTTTGTAAGCATTGGTGGTGCTATGCAATAACCAGTTTTCCAGCCAGTACAATTATAAGTTTTGCCAAAAGAAAAACATACAAAACTTCTTTCGTATAATTCAGGATATGCAAGAATAGATAAATGTTTATTATCATCAAAAATTAAATGCTCATACACTTCATCGCTTATAATAAATATACCAGTGCCATTTGTTATTTCTTTTAAAAAGTCAATATCAGTTTCATCTAACACAGCGCCAGTAGGATTATGGGGAGAGTTGATAATGATGGCTTTTGTTTTTGCAGTAATTTTAGTTTTAGTAAGTGCTTTATCTATTTTATAATCATTTGTAGTAAGCGGAATTGTAATGGCAATAGCCCCACTCATTTCTATAGTAGGAATATAACAATCGTAAGAAGGTTCAAAAACTATTACCTCATCTCCCTTTTGTAAAATAGCTATGAGTGCGTTGTATAATGCATACGTGCCGCCAGGTGTAATTGTAATTTCATCAACAGGATTAATATTTGTAGTGTATATTTTTTGTACTTTTTCTGCAATTCTTTCTCTCAATAATGGTAATCCATTGGAGTGTACATATTGATTGTGTCCATCATTCATGGCTTTATTTACAAGCTCTGATAAGTTTTCGTTCATGCCATAATCTGGAAAACCCTGCCCAAGATTAATAGCATTGTGCTCAGCAGCCAATACACTCATTGTTGTAAAAATAGTGGCGCCAGCATTTGGTAATTTACTTTGTATTGTTGGTTGCATATGTAAAAAAGTGAACTGTAATTTACAGGCTCTATCAATAGTTTAATAAATTAAAATGCTAAATATACTTATCTCCCTTTTTTCTTTTTACCTCAGCTACATATTCTTTTATTTCTTGTTCTTTATCTTTTTTGCAAATAAGCAATACATCAGCAGTATCCACCACTATAAAATCATCGAGTCCTTGCAACACCACTAATTTATTATGCGGCGCATGTACCATATTTTTTGTAGCATCTATTACAATTACTTCATTACCACCTACAGCATTTTCTAAATAATCTTTTTCAATGGTTTCATATGCACTTTTCCATGTGCCTAAATCGCTCCAGCCAAACGAAGATGGTATTACATATACATTATCTGCTTTTTCCATCACTGCATAATCTATAGAAGTGTTGGTGCATTGAGGAAAAATTCTTTCTAAGGCTTCTTGTTCTTTGTTGGTATTAAAATGTTCTTTCTCTGCATCAAATACTTCGTGTAACTCTGGAGTGTTTTTTTCGAATGCGGCAATAATATTCTTTACTTGCCAAATAAAAATGCCTGCATTCCATAAAAAATCACCACTGGCCAAAAAAGTTTTTGCGAGCGCAAGGTCTGGTTTTTCGGTAAATAATTTTACTTTAAAAATATTTTCGCCAGCTGCTAAAGATTCGTATTGAATATAACCATAACCAGTATTGGGGTTATTAGGTTTTATACCAAGTGTAACCAATGCTTTAATGTGAGAAGTAAAATGTAAAGCATGTTTACAAATATCTATAAAGGCTTCTGTTTCTGTAATTAAATGATCGGCAGGAGCACAAATTAAATTTGCACTTGGGTCAAGCTGTGCCAATTTGTATGAAACATAAGCAATACATGGGGCAGTATTTTTTCTGCTAGGTTCACACAAAATATTTTTTTCTGGCAAATCTGGCAATTGTTTTTTTACAATATCCTTGTATTGTGCAGAGGTAACTATATAAATATTATCTATAGGAATAAATTTTGCAAATCGATCGTAAGTAGATTGTATGAGCGTTCTACCAATATTTAAAATATCTAAAAATTGTTTTGGCATATCTGTTCTACTCATTGGCCAAAACCTGCTACCTATACCACCAGCCATAATGGCTACGTAATTATGTTTATTCATACGTTATTACTTTTTTAAATAATTCCTTCTCTCATCAAATCATGCACATGTAAAATTCCAATATATTCAGCATTTTCTACTACAAGTAACTGGCTAATATTATGCTGCTTCATTTGCTCCAGCGCTTGCACGGCCAAAGTATCTGCATCTATTATTTTTGGCATAGCACTCATAATATCTTTTGCAATCAAACCTATAAAACTATCATATTTTTCAAACATCCTTCTTACATCTCCATCAGTAATTACACCTACAATTTCATGGTTATCATTTAGCACAACAGTGGCCCCTAATCTTTTTTTAGAAATTTCTATTATGGCTTTCTTTACATCATCATTTTCAAATACAACTGGCTTTTCATGTTGCTTAATTAAATCACTGGCTCGCAAATACATTTTTTTACCTAACATACCACCTGGGTGAAATTTTGCAAAATCACCTGTTTTAAATTCTTTGGTTTGCATTAAACAAATAGCCAATACGTCGCCCATTACCATTTGTGCAGTGGTGCTATTTGTTGGGGCTAAATTATTGGGGCAAGCTTCTTGCTCTATGGTAGTGTTTAAAACAATATTGCTTTGTACAGCTAAGTAAGATTGTATATTGCCAACCATTCCAATCAAAGTATTACCAAAGTTTTTTATAAGAGGAGCAAGCACTTTTATTTCGGGACTATCACCGCTTTTGCTAATTATCATTACTACATCGCCTTGTTGAACCATGCCAAGGTCGCCATGTATAGCATCTGCAGCATGCATAAATAAAGCTGGTGTGCCAGTACTATTCATTGTAGCCACTATTTTTTGAGCTACAATGGCGCTTTTGCCTATTCCACTTACTACCAATCTACCCTTACTTTCGGATATTAATTGTACCGCTCTTACAACATTATCGTCCACAAAATGAGTAAGATGCTCTATAGATGCAGCTTGTAACTGAATAGTGCGTTTTGCACTTTCTACAATAAGTTGGTGTTTTGTTTGGTTCACTGATTGCAAATTTATTTTAAATAGACCATATAGCGGCAATCAATTTTAAAGAAAAGTTTATAACAATTACAACATTCCCAGTTTTTTTTAGTATCTTAAACAATTAAAACAAATTGGTTGGTCAAGATATTTTTTTAACCCTTTATTTACAATTACACTTAAAGGTTATTAAGTAACTTCGCAACCCTTATAAAAACAAAGCAATTCTTTTGTGAACGAAGTTAATAAAGTTGCTTTTTCTACATTAATATTATGGCTACTGTAAAAACAAAAACCGCTGCAAAAACAAAAACAATTGTGCCGGCCACTACTCCAGATCTAAAAAAACATTTATTAGAAAATTTTGGTTTTGATACTTTCAAATATCCGCAGGAAGAAATTATAAACAGCCTGCTCGAAGGTAAAGATACTTTTGTAATTATGCCAACTGGTGGTGGTAAAAGTTTGTGCTATCAATTACCCGCTATGATGAGCAAAGGGGTTGCCATTGTTGTATCTCCACTTATTGCATTAATGAAAAATCAGGTAGATCTTATGCGTGGTTTTAGCAGCAAAGACCATGTAGCACATTTTTTAAATAGCACACTTAATAAAGGACAAATAAAACTTGTAAAAGATGATTTGACAAGTGGACGTACAAAAATGTTGTACGTAGCGCCCGAAACAATGACCAAGGAAGAAAATGTAGAATTTTTTAAAACCTTAGACATTTCATTTTTTGCTGTGGACGAAGCTCATTGTATTTCCGAATGGGGGCACGATTTTAGGCCCGAGTATCGTCGTTTAAAAGAAATGACAGAATACATTAATCCCAATGTACCTATCATTGCGCTTACCGCCACGGCTACGCCAAAAGTGCAAAGCGATATTGTAAAAAATCTTGGCCTGCGAAATCCTAATATTTTTATTTCGTCATTTAATAGGGCTAATCTTTATTATGAAGTACAACCAAAAATAAATTTGGAGCAGGCCAATAAAAGTATTGTACGATTTATTCAAACCTATAAAAATAAAAGTGGCATTATTTATACCCTCAATAGAAAAACAACCGAAGATTTAGCAGCCATGCTCAATGCAAATGGCATTACTGCTGTGGCTTATCATGCAGGGCTAGATGCCAAATTGCGAGCACAAAGGCAAGATCTTTTTTTGAACGACGATGTAGCTGTAATTGTTGCTACCATTGCATTTGGCATGGGTATAGATAAGCCTGATGTACGTTTTGTTATTCATTATAATATACCAAAATCTATAGAAAATTATTATCAAGAAACTGGCAGAGCAGGACGTGATGGTATGGAAGGCAAATGTGTCTTGTACTACTCACACAAAGATGTAAGCAAGCTGGAGCATTTGATGAGAGATAAAAGTTTGAGCGAAAGAGAAGTGGGCGCACAGCTTATAAACGAAACTGTATCGTATGCAGAAAGTAGTATATGCAGGCGCAAAACATTGTTGTATTATTTTGGCGAAAGCTATGATGATGCTTCAAGTTGTGGGCATTGCGATAACTGTATGCAACCCAAAGAAAAAGTAGAAGCAAAAGTAGAAACAGTAAGTGTTTTAAAAACAGTAGCAGAGCTTGGTGAACAATTTGCTATAGAATATGTAATATTGGTCATAACAGGTAAGGCAACACCTGCTGTAAAAATGTATAGGCACGAAGAGTTAAATGCTTTTGCTTGCGGTAATGATAAAGAACCACATTTTTGGAGTAGCCTTATTAGACAAATGTTATTGGCAGGATTGTTAGAAAAAGATATTGTAGAGTATGGTGTTTTAAAATTGACCAAAGCTGGCAAAGCATTTGCAAAAAAACCTACTACTTTTAAAATAGCGCTTAATAATTTATTTGAAGATGCCAATGCCGATGATGAAGCTGGTGGCCCAGAGGCAGAAGTAGAAAGTATAACAGACCAAAAATTATTGACGTTATTAAAAGACCTTCGCAAAAAAGTATCTAAAGAAAAAAATCTTCCCCCATTTGTTATTTTCTTAGAAAGTTCGTTAGAAGATATGGCCACTATGTTTCCTACAACGATGGAAGAGTTGGAAAAAATAAGTGGTGTGAGCAAAGGAAAATCTTTACGATATGGTAAACCATTTTTAGATACTATAATAAAATATGTAGAAGAAAATGATGTAGTGCGTCCCGATGATTTTGTAATGAAGAGTGTGGCCAACAAGAATAACAATAAAATTTTTATCATACAAAATGTAGATAAAAAAATGACGCTTGAAACCATTGCAAAAAATAAAAGTTTAAAAATAGAAGAGCTATTAGAAGAAATGGAAACCATTGTAGCAAGCGGCACCAAACTAAACCTTGGCTATGCCATAGATGAAATGGTGGATGAATATGAGCAAGAAGAAATAATGGATTATTTTAAAGGTTGCGAAACATCTGACCTTACTGTGGCTCAAGCCGAACTTTCTGATAGCGATTTTAGTTGGGAGCAATTGAAGATAATGAGGATACGGTTTTTGAGTGAGTATGGTAATTAATACATTTACTATAAATAAAAAGGCTATCCACTTTAAATAGTTGGTAGCCTTTTTTTAGGGTGTATTTATAATTATCGAAAGGATTCTTCACCGCAGAGAAATAAGTTAAAAGAGTTTACGCAGAGTTTCTCTGCGCAAACTCTGTGTTCTCCGATTCTCTGCGGTGAAAATTATATAATGAAAATTAAATAGAATAGCGACAATTATAAATGCCCTCTTTTTATTGCTCATTAATACTGTTGCATGATAAAACGTATTTTTGCAAAAATGAAATTTAAATGAAAAAAATAGTATTAAGTATTTCCATTTGTGCAAATTTAATAGCTTGCAATCAAAATGAAGACAAGGGCACATTTACAGTAAAAGGCGATTTAAAAAATGCCGATAATCAAAAAATATATTTAGAGCAATTATTTTTTAGTGAAAAAAATCCAGAGGTATTGGATACCGCCGAAATAAAGGATGGTAAGTTTACCATTGCAGCCAAAGCTAGTGAAGAAGGGCTCTACAGACTTCGATTCGAAAAACAAGAAGCTGGATTTATTTTTATTAACGATAAAAACGATATCAATTTTACTGCTGATTTAAAAGAAGCTGGCTTAAGCGGCGTTAATTTTTCCACGCCTGCCAATAAAGTATTTAAAGAATTTATAGGCGCAGTAAATTCTAAAAATACAAGCCTCAGTACATTGAGCAAAACTACAGACAGCATACAAAAAACAAGCAAGAACGACAGTTTAAAAAAAGCCAGCATTACCGAGTTGGCAACTGCCGAAACCAACTACAAAAAGTTTATTTTAAAATGTATCGATACCATTTCAAACCCTGTAGTAGCATCGTTTGCCATGGGGCTTACTAGAGGCATAAACCCCGAAGAAGTAAAAGCAATATTGCCAAATCTTGCTAAAAGATTCCCTACGCAACAAACCGTACAAGATGTAATAGCTTCTTACACAAAAATGATTACACAACCTACTCCTTCACCAGCAACTGCCGAACCACAAGCCGCTGGCAAGATAGCGATTGGAAACATGGCGCCAGACTTTACTATGGCAGATACAGAAGGTAAGCCCGTTTCTTTAAGTTCTTTTAAAGGCAAATATGTATTGGTGGATTTTTGGGCAAGCTGGTGCGGCCCATGCCGTGGCGAAAACCCCAATGTAGTAGCCAATTTTAATAAATACAAAACCAAAAATTTTACTGTACTTGGCGTATCGTTAGATGAAGATAAAACCAAATGGTTAGCCGCTATAAAATCTGATAACCTTACATGGGCACATGTAAGCGACCTTAAAGGTTGGAGCAATGCTGCAGCAAAAGTTTATGGCGTGGAGTCAATCCCCTTTAATGTATTGCTAGACCCAACGGGTAAAATAATTGCAATGGATTTGAGAGATGAGGATTTGGGGGGGAAGTTGGGGGAGGTGGTGAGGTAGGGCTATATGATTTGAAAGTAAGAAGCCCAATGGTTTTTTCATTGGGCTTCTTTAAAAATAGTTGAAATAATTTTTAAAGCTGCGAAATTCTAAATCCAATTTTACCATAATTTAGGCTAGCCTTAGCATCAGGATTAGATACTAATTCGATTACTAAAACAACAGGTGTTGTACTTGATACTCCAGGATTTAACACCGGAACAGAGATTGTGCCAAAACTGCTATTTGCAGGGATTGTACCAGTTCCACTAAGACTTGTGTAATGTGTTCCAGCAATTGCGGTTGTTTCGGAAGCAACTACTCGATAACTAAAGTTAGTAGCTGTAGCTCGTTGAGCTCCAATAAGATTTACTCTTAAATTAAAAGTACCTGTTGACCTTGTTAAAGAGGGGCCCCCACCTGCTACACCAGGATTAGGGACTAAAGTCATTATTGGATAATTCACTCCTAAAGAGTTTGCATTCCAAGAAGCTGCATCTATTTCTACAATAAATTCGTCTGTAATTGGTGGATTATTTTTAATGCAACTACTAAATACAAGAACCACCAAAGTCAAGATAGATAAAAACGTTTTTTTCATATAATTAAAATATTTTATTAGTAACCAAAATTTTGAGATAAATTAATGTTCCCATCTACATCTGAAATAGGAAGAGGTGGAAGAATTCTACTTTCCGTAAAAAATACAAAATTTGTATAGGGCGCAGATTTAATAATATCTTTACCCAATCTTTTTAAGTCAAAAAACCTATGCCCTTCATATGCAAATTCAATTCTCTCTTGCCTTAATATTTCATTATACAAAGCTGTACCTGTTAATAAATTATCAGCTGTTTCTATAGCAGAGCCAACATAACCAGCATATCTTTTACCTTTAACAAATTTTAAATCAGATAATGCATTAGGTTCATTATAGATTGAGGAACCAGGCGTTGATTGAGCTTCTGCTCTGTTCAAATACATTTCTGTTAATCTTATAACAGGTACATTATCTAGATTTATGAAGCCATTTTTCCCAAGAAACTTAGTGCACTCTATATAAGATTTACCCCTACCAGCTGTACCAGGTTCAAAAAGTAGATTTCTAACATCTGTATTTCTTGTAGCCACTACTGCTGGGCTTCCAGTAAAATTAAGAGATGTGTTTCCTCCAACCAAAGTTATTCCTAAATCATTAAGTAATGTAATTGAAGGAACTAAATCTCCAAAACCACCAGTTACTGTTACTAGTCCTGGTGCTGTCAAAGTTGTAAATGCTGTTTGATTTGATTCATTTACTCCAATACTTTCTGCATTCACAGTAAACTTTACTTGAAAAATAGTTTCTTTGTGGTCTGCTAATCTCCAATTAGATACGAAATCAGTTTGATCAGTCATATTAGAAGCTCCAAATGTAGTAATTGTGTTATCAGACCATAGTTTAGCATTTGCATAATCTTTGTTGTACAAATAAACCCTTGATAACATTGCCCTTGCCGCAGCTTTTGTAGCTAAACTTTTTTCTCCAGAAACAGCAAGCCCTGCTTCTGCTTTTAATAAATCTGCAATGATATAGTTATATACATCAACAATAGGTGCTCTACTTGGCTTATAAGGAATAGCTTGTTCAATTGTTGTGAATGCATTCGGTGTAATTGGAACACCTCCTTTATCTTGTATTGTAATTACCGCACCTGGTATGTATGCATAAGCCCTCATAAGCTCAAAGTAGTAAAGACCTCTTAAAAAATATAATTGTCCTTCCCAAGATGCTTTTTGAGCAGCAGATGGAGCAGGAATAACATTTAATGAAGGGATAGCTACTAAAGTTGCATTTATTTGATTGATTGCTGAATAACTTAAAGCCCATAGTGCATTTGAAAAGTGATTTGCACCTGATACAGCATTCGGAAAAACGCTTTGTGCTTCATTTAAAAATCTACCTGACCTATTGTTTGCAAAGCCATTGTCTGCAAGAGCTTCCGGTAATGCAATTAAATCTCTACCATAAAGTCTGGCACTTTTTAAAAGCGAATATATACCGGTAATAGAAGCACCCACGCCTTCACTTGTACTTAAAGCTGTTGAGGACTCTATTGATTGAGCTGGTGAAATCTCTAATTGCTTTTTACAACTAGATGCGAATAATGTAAACAATAATATTGCTGAAATATATTTATTCATTTTATAATAATTTAAATTTTAAAAACTTATTTGTAAGCCTACTGTTGCAACTCTTGATTGAGGAATAATACCTGTAGCTGTTCCTACGAATTCAATATCATAGCCTTGTGTGTCGCTATAAGTCCATAAGTTAGTTCCTTGTACGTAAAATCTTGCATTTGAAATTTTAGCACTTTTTATCAGAGAATTAGAAACAGGTAAATCATATGCCAATGTAAATGTTTTCAATCGAATGTAATCTGCTTTAAACCATGTTCTGCTTCCAGATTGACCTCCAGAACTTTTGGTTTCTGTTACAGCATTCATTCTTGGAATAGAAGTAATCTGACCAGGAGCAGTCCATCTGCCATCATGAATGTATTGTAAGTTGTTTATTCTAGCTAAAGATTCAGATAAGAAATTTACTTGTCCATCCTGTGCAATACGCCCATACTCATAGTTAAAAAATGCAGAAATAGAAAATCCTTTCCAACTAAAAGTATTTGTAAATCCGCCAGAATATTTTGGTAAATTAGTTTGCCCAATAATTCTTCTGTCTCTTGCTTGCACTTGATAAGTAATATTTCCTAAGCTATCATACCACATTGGCCTTCCTGTAGCAGCATTTACCCCTGCGTATTCTTGTGTATACAATACACCAACAGATTGTCCAACCTGAATGCTATTGTTTGCATTATTAACAGCTGTTGTGCTTGATGGTAAAATTTTAAGCCCTCCATAAAGTTCTGTAACAGATTGTTTATTTATTCCAAAAATAAAAGTAGTAGACCAACTAAAACCGCCTGACTTTTTCGCTTTAACAACGTCTGCATTTAAAGTTAACTCAAAACCCTTATTTTGCAATTTTCCAATATTACTAGAAAAAGATGCGAAACCAGTAGATAGTTGTAAAGGTTGATCAAGTAATAAGTCATCCGTTTTCTTTGTATACCATTCTACTGAACCGTTAATTCTGTTGTTTATAAAACCAAAATCTATTCCAAAATTTGAAGTTGAAACTTTTTCCCAACGTAAGTTAGGGTTTGCAAGTTGAGTAAATCTCAAACCTGCATTACCATTGTAAAGAGACCCACTACCATATAAACCCAATGCGTCAAAATTACCAATTTGGTCATTTCCAACAACACCATAGCCATATCTAAGTCTCATCTGAGAGATATATTTTGAATTTTTCAAGAACTTTTCTTGATCAATATTCCAACCAAATTTTATTCCATAAAATGTTCCGAATTTAAATCCATCTCCAAAACGTGATGAACCATCATAACGACCAGTAACACCTATTAAATACCTTCTATCGTAGTTATAGTTAAAATTACCAAATACACCATTTCTACGAAATCCTGTAAAAAACTCTCCTACAGAAAAAGGATTTGCTGCAGCGTTTAAAGTTTGTAAAGCAGGGGTTGCAAAACCATCTCCTGTTGCTGATATAGATTCATTATTCTCTTTACGCATCTCTACTCCTATCAAACCGTCAAGCCGATGTTTGTCATTTACAACTTGATTATAGTTTAAGGTAGCATATGAATTTATGTTTGTATTCCAATTGCTTTGAACACTTACAATTCCTTTTCTACCAAATCCATCAGGTGTTCTTGGATCCCTCACATTTTTACCTTGTACAACCCTATAATCTAATCCTGCAAAAACTTTTGCCGAGAGGATTTTATTTATTTTATAATCAGCACTTACATATCCAACAAGCTGGTTACTTCTTGTATAACCAGAGTTAAAATCAGTAACTTGTGCTATATTTTGATTTAATGTTCCAATTAAACTTGCTACAGGAGCTCCAGGTACACCATAATAAGATCCATCTTGATTTCTAATTGGATTCATTGGAAAAATTGCAGGTGCAGAAAAAGCAGCACTTCCAAGAAATGAACCATCTGTAGCAAACGGATTATTTTGCTTGAACGTGCTAACGTTCAAACTTGTATTAAAGTTTAGCTTTGAAGTAAATTTATTGGTTAAATCTATCTTTAAGCCCATACGCTCAAAATCAGCTTTGGTAACAAATGTTTCTTGATACTCTCCACTTCCAGCTACTCTAAATGTCATTTTTTCATTCCCCCCACTAGCAGTTAATTCCATAGTCCTTAACTGACCAGTCCTTAGCATTTCATTTTGCCAATCGTATGTGGGTAATGCAGCAGCAGCAGAATCTGATTGGGCATCGGTAAACGTTGCAGCACCAGTTACTCTAAAACCCCCGAGAACATTTCGTTTAACAGCTAGATTGCTAGCAGGCAAGTTGTTGGAATTTCCAACAGCCTCAGATCTTAATTGATAAATTTCTTGAGAATTTAAAACATCTAATTTTTTTAATGGTTGAACCAAACCATAACTAACATTGAAGCCAAATCGTGTTTTTCCAGCCCTTCCTTTTTTAGTTGTAACTAATACAACACCGTTGGAAGCAGTTGACCCATATATTGCAGCAGAGGCGGCATCTTTTATAATATCAATTGATTCAATATCATTAGGATTTAAAAATGCCAATGGGTTCGATTGTGTGAATGCAGCATCATTTCTTGTGTTAAATTGAACGCCATCAATAACATACAATGGTTGATTCCCCGCATTTATCGAACCTTCTCCACGAATCCTAACATTTATGTTTCCTCCAGGAATACCGTTATTGGCTTGAACAAGAACGCCAGCTGCTTTACCTTGAAGCGCTTTATCTAAACTCACACTAGGTAAATTTTCAATTTGAGCAGATTTTATAGAAGAAATAGCACCTACTTCATCAATTTTTTTTCTAGCACCACCGTATCCAACAACTACAATTTCATCTAGTTTATTAATTTTAGAATTCATTAAAACATTAATACTATTTCCTGTTCCAATTTTGATACGCTGCGCATCAAAATTTACATTACTAAATGTAATCGTTTTTGCAGCTGCCGACACTTTAACGGTATAATTTCCTGAAGCATCAGTTTTTGTACCGTTTTTATTATCACTTGATGTCACTGAAACACCTTCTATTGGAGCTCCCTTTTCATCAGTCACTTTACCACTAATGGTACGTTCTTGTGCAGTTGCCCCCAGTACAAATCCTAGTGCAACCAGCATGGTTAAAATAATTTTTCTCATATACAATTTTTGTTAAGTGCGACAAATATAATGTACAACCTTGTAAAGTTGTTAATGTATTGACAATTTTTTTTCAACAAGTGCTGCGTTTAGCGAAGAATAGGGCATTATTTCTTTGAAAACAACAGTAACAATATCGGCAATAAAAGCAAATTGGTTGCTGTAGCGGTAAGTAGTGTAACAGATGTGAGCCAACCCAATGCAAACGTGCCACCAAAGCTACTTGCACAAAAAATAATAAACCCTGCTGTGAGTACCAATGATGTATAAATTATACTTAATCCTGTTTGATGTATAGTTTGTTTTACAGAAGTAGCCACATGGTTATTGTTTTCAGGGAGTATTTGCTTGTAGTTTACTAAAAAACGAATGGTAATATCTATAGCAATACCTAGGGCTACGCTAAAAATGAGCACGGTAGATGGTTTTAGCGGCACACCAGCCCAGCCCATAATACCCGCAGTTATAAGTAAAGGAATAAGATTTGGTATAAGTGAGCAAAGCAATATTCTAAAAGATTTAAATAGAAAAAGCATGCAAATGGCTATTAATAAAAATGCCCAAAAAATACTTTCTTTTAGTCCATTAATGATGTATTTACTTCCTTCTAAAAAAGTAATGCTAGTACCTGTGAGGGTTACTTTATAAATACTATCAAATAATTCGTTACTTCTTTTTTCAATTTTATTTAGCAAAATGGGTAAGGCTTGCGTACCCACATCTGCCATGTTTACACTTATACGTGTGCTCTGCGATGCACTATCCATAAACGAGCGCATGGTTTTGGTAAAATTATTTTGTGTGCCTGTACTATCTTTTGTAGGACGCAAATATTCGCCTACAAATGCACCATCAAAACTATTGGGCAATGCATAATTTAAACTATCGCCTTCATAAAAACCTTGCTTAGCAAATTTTAAACCCTCTGCCAAACTTAATGGATTATTCATTTCTTTTTGCGCAGTTATAAATTGAGCAAGCGAATCTACTTTTTCAAAAATTTGTAACGCTTTCATGCCACTTAATCCTCTGCGCTTTTTTGTGTCCACCATTATTTCTAATGGCATTATGCCTTTAAAATTTTGTTCAAAATATTTTAGGTCGGTATATATTTTATCTTTCTTTGGTAAATCATCTACTATATATGCTACCGTTTTTAAACGCATAATACCAGCAATGGATATTAATAAAATAACAGCCGTTGTAAGCAACACTTTTTTTCTATAAACAAACACCCATTTTTCTAAGCTACTTAAAACATTTGCTATGGTATTATTGTACAAATATTTTAATTGGTTTTTACCTGGTGTACGCAATAAACTGAGTGATGATGGTAGCAATAAAAAGGAAACAAAAAATATCATCATAATACTAATGCCTGCTACTACACCAAACTCTTTTAGCACGGCGCTTTTTGTAAAGGCAAATACCGCAAACCCAATAGCAGCAGTAATATTGCAAAACAAAGTAACGACACCCATTTTACTTACCATGGCAATAAGGGCATTATTTTTTCTAACTTGTACATCGGTATTTAATTCATCTTTTACAAAAGATGTATGGTATTTGTTTATAAAATATATGCAATTGGGAATGCCAATAACTACAACTAATGATGGTATTAAAGCCGTGAGCAATGTTATTTGATAACCACATAAATAAATAGTAGCTATAGCCCAAATAACACCAATTAAAACAACCGCAAGCGAAAGTAAAGTTGTACTAATAGAACGAAAAAAAATAAGCAATATCAACACACTCAACCCAAGCGATGCAAACAAAAACAATTTCATTTCTTTTTGAATACGATCTGCCACCATGGTGCGAATAAGTGGCAATCCGCTGGCATGGGTTTCTATTTTTGTAGTTTTTTCAAAACTTTGTAACGCAGTATTTACTTGTGCTATTACTTGTGTACGCTCTTTTGTAGCCAATACATCTTTGTTTATACGCACGGCCATTAAATAGCAATTGGTTTCGTTATTGTACAATCTGTTTTTATAAAAAGGAAGTGTATAAAATTTGGCTTTGGCACTATCTAATTCTTGTTGTGTATTTATTACCTCTGCAAAATTTTTTACCGTATTTAGTTTTTCTGTTTCTATATTTTTTACCAAGTTAAATGAGCTTGGTACGCTTAGCACATCTTCTACCGCCGCAATGTTTTTTAGGCTTTTGTATAGTTGCTGGTAAGCTTTAAAATTGGCTAGTGTAAACAATTCCTTGGTTGTAACGCCTACTACTAGCATGTTTCCATCATCGCCAAATTTTTGTTTGAAACTTAAATAATCTTGATACTTTTCATTGTCTGTAGGTATGGCTTTTGAGAATTCGTAGCTCAATTTTACCTTGCTGGCGTAGTAGCCCATTACAATTGTGGCAACCAATAAAAAAACTAAACAGATAAATCGGTTTTTTATTACAAACTTTGCTAGTTGATGCCACATAATTTCGTCTTGTTATCTTTCGTGAAATTTTTTGCAAAGAAACTACAAAAGATTTTAATGTGATAAAATAAAGAGATGATCCCACAAAGGGCACAAAGGAACTGCTTTTGTTTTTTGCCACCAATTACACGAATTTTCACTAATGTATTCTATTATTCGTGTTTATTTGTGTAATTCGTGGCTAATAAAATTTAAATGAAAAGTTAGTCGCTAAAAAGAAAACATGTTTAAAACCAGAGCCATCATATTGCGCAGCATAAAATACGGGGAAACAAGCCTTGTGGTAACGGCATTTACCGAACTTTTTGGCGTGCAAACCTATATGGTAAATGGCGTGCGTACTGCTAAAAAAACTGGGTTAAAAGCAAGCCTATACCAACCTGCATCCGTAGTAGATATGGAAGTGTATCACAACGAAAAAAGCACCATGCATCGCATACGTGAGTGTAACCGTGCACATGTGTTTACGCATATACTTACAGATGTAGTAAAAAATAGCATTGCTGTTTTTATGATGGAGTTGTTTTACAAATTGCTAAAACAACCAGAGCAAAACAGCGACTTATTTTATTTTTGTGAAGATGTATTGTTACAATTAGATGAAGCACCTGCAAAAGTTGCGGCCAATTTTCCTCTGTACTTTTCTGTACAACTCAGCCATTTTTTTGGTTTTAAAATAGATGATAATTATGCAGAAGAAACAGCATACTTAGACCTTCAGGAAGGAAATTTTGTAGCAGAAAAGCCGCATCACACTTATTTTTTAGAAGGTGAAAATGCACAGCTCACCGCTGATTTATTAAAGATAATGGTGCCCTCAGAGTTGAGTCAACTACAATTAAACCACCTTAAGCGAAGAGAGTTATTGCAAAAATACATGGAGTATTATGCGTTGCATATTCATGATTTTGGGGTGATGAGGACGTTGGTGGTGATGCAGGAAGTGCTGGGGTAGATTTGAGATGTAAGATTTGAGACATAAGATTTGCCGCCATAATAAAAATACGTTCTCATGATACTAGACGGCTATTCTTACAAATTGATTTATTTCTTTAAAGGATTTTTTGCCTTTTTTCAAGGCTTCTTCTATATCAAAATCATCTTGTAGGCCAATCCAAAATTTTGCAGAATTATTAAAATAAAGAGAAAGGCGCAAAGCTGTATCTGCAGAAATTCTTCTTTTACCTTTTACAATTTCTGAAATTCTTGTTTGCGGAATTTTTAAATCTTTTGCAAGTTTATATGCAGAAATTTCCATCTCATCTAAAAATTCTTCTTTTAAGATTTCTCCTGGGTGAATATTTTTTAATTTTTTCATTTTCATTTTTTTAATGATAATCTACAATTTTTACTTCTGATGCAAAACCAGCGTCCCATTTAAATAGTATTCGCCATTGGTCATTTATCCGTATTGAATAATACGCTTTTAAATCGCCTTTCAATTTTTCTAATTTATTTGATGATGGCACTTGTAAATCTCTCAAATCTTGAGAATTATTTATCATCCTCAATTTGCGCCTTCCCTTTTCTTGAATCTCATTTGGCAAACCACTTACTCGCTCACCTTCCCAAATCTTTTCTGTTTCTTTATTGCCAAATGAAATAATCATGATACTCCTGCTATGCGTTAGTATTTCAAAAGTAATGAATATTTATAAAACGCTCAAACTTTTTTCATTGTTTATCAAAACAACCCCCGCTTTCTTCCCTTTCTCAAAACTGCCACACAAATCATCCAAACCCAACGCCCTTGCACCATTTATCGTAGCCCATTGCAATATTTTTTCTAAACCAATATCTGGAAAGTTTTTTTGTATCGTTTTTATTTCTTCAAAAATATTGAGCTGTGTATTGCTGGCGTAGCTATCTGTACCGAGTACAATATTGCAATTGTTTTTCATGAGCATTTCTACTGGTGGCAAAGTATTTTCTATATACAAATTTGCATTTGGGCAAAGGCAGAAATACATGTCTTGTGTAGAAGAAAATTGTTTTGCAAAAATTAAATCTGCTTCGTTTGTAAAACTATTGTGTACCGAAATTATTTTTTTTCCATGATGCAATTGTGGCAACCATGATTGTAAACTACTTTTATTTGTTGGCTGAAATGATGAAATATCTATTCCTAAATTTTCATACAACCTTAAAAAGTCGCCAGTTTTGTTTTGTAAAAATTCGTTTTCTGCTGGTGTTTCTTGGTTGTGTATGCTTAGGGTTTCACCTAATGAACTTTCATTAATTAATTGGAATAATTTTGAGGAAACAGAATAGGGGGCATGAGGGTTTATAGAATTGTTGGATGTTATATTGCTAAATTGTTGATGGATATTTTGCCCATTTTCAAATCTCTTGTCTGCAAAATCTTCATTAAAACCACTTACCTCTATAAAATTATGCCAGTGCAATTTGCTGTCTTTTTTTAGAAAAATAGAATCTGCTGTATTGCAAATATCACCAACCGCAACGGTGCCGCTATTGTACAATTCTTCTTCGGCAAGGCGCATGGCTTGTTGTTTTGTTTCTTCATCTGCAGCACGGAGTTTTAAAATATCTAAAATAAAATTTACGAGCCCTGTATGTTGTGGAATGTTGTTTTTTAAATGGCTTAATTCGATATGGCAATGCGCATTTACAAAACCTGGGCATATTATTCCATCAAATATTTGTACATCATCTCCGGCATCTTTTTCGTCGATAATAGCTTCTATTGTGCCGTCGGCTTGGGTTACAAGCACTTTCTCTTTTCCTACAAATTGGTATCCATCAAAAATATTATTGCCTTTTATTTTTCTGTATTGCATAGTAATTTGATAAAACGTAATTTTGCGCCGCTCCCAAGTTGCACAATTAAAGATGAACAAAGGTATGCCGTACAAGTGAGTGACACAACGATGATGATCATAGCTGTGTTTTAGCTTGGACAAAAATGAAATTTTTGGACAATTTTTAAATTAAGGAAAATAGTAAAGTTTGGGGTTTTATCTCAATACTACATACTAAGTACTGAATACTATGTTAGATAAATTAGATGCCATAAAAGCAAAATTCGACGACTTAAGTGTGGCGCTCACCAATCCCGAAATTGTGAGCGACAATAAACGTTTTAGTGCTTTGAGCAAAGAATACCGTAGTCTGGAAAAAGTAGTGCTGGCTCGCAATACATACCTGAAAACCATGGATGATATTGAGTTTAACAAAGAAGTGCTCAATAGCGATGATGCAGAAATGCGTGAAATGGCCAAGATTGAATTGCCCGAATTGGAAGCGCAAAAAGATGCACAAGAAAAGGCATTGCGCAATATGCTTATACCAAAAGATCCGTTTGATGAAAAGAATGCTATTTTGGAAATACGTGCTGGGACTGGTGGTGATGAAGCTTCGCTTTTTAGTGGCGATTTGCTGCGCATGTATTTAAAATATTTTGAGAAAAAAGGGTGGAAAGCAACATTGCTTAGCGAAAGTGAAGGGACAGTGGGCGGTTACAAAGAAGTACAAGTAGAAGTAACTGGCGATGACGTGTATGGTTTGTTGAAATTTGAAAGTGGTGTGCATCGTGTACAGCGTGTGCCAGATACAGAAGCTAGCGGGCGTGTGCATACAAGTGCGGTTACTGTGGCGGTGATGCCCGAGGCCGAAGAAGTGGATGTGGAAGTGAAAGAAAGCGATGTGAAAATGGAAACTGCAAGAAGTGGTGGTGCTGGCGGGCAAAACGTAAATAAAGTAGAAACAAAAGTTTTTCTTACCCATAAGCCAACTGGTATTGTGGTAATGTGCCAAACAGACCGCTCGCAGCTAGGCAATAGACTAAAAGCCATGGAAATGCTTCGCACAAGATTATACGAGGCCGAGGTAAAAAAAGTGGAAGAAGCTACAGCACACTTGCGTAAAAGCTTGGTAAGCACTGGCGATAGAAGTGCTAAAATAAGAACCTACAATTTTCCTCAAGGGCGTGTTACCGATCATCGTATTGGTATGACGGTGTATAACTTAGATTCGGTTTTGAATGGAGAAGTTGGAGAATTTATTGAGGCTTTGCAATTTGCGGAGAATGCAGAGAAATTGACTACTCAGGGCTCATAAAATTTAAAGTCAGCATGTAATAATTTTATTTTTTTTAAATACAGAGAAAAGAAAATAATATATAAAATCATTATATGTTTGTAAACAGATACTTAGCCGCATTTTGCGGCTTTTTTGTGTTTAATAATATGCCATTGGCAAAGATTTAACACACATATTTCTTTTTTGGCATCGGATTTGCAAATATATATTCAACAACAACGAAATAATTAAAGATTCTCATAAGCAGTTAGTTTTGGTAAACAGCCCCCGTTTCTACGGGGGCTTCTCTTTTGAAGATATATAAAAATATATTCAAAAAGTAGAATGATTAAATTATTTATAATCTTTTGTAGCTTGGTTGTTTATTAACTTTGTGATAGTTTAAAATAGTTGTTATCTATCCATTATAAAATTATCCATTAAAGATGCTATTAGATTTATCTAAACCACTTGCAATAGGAAGCGACCATGCAGGTTTTGAATATAAAGCAAAACTTATTAATTATTTGAGAGATGAAAAAGGTGTTGCCTTAAGAGATTTTGGAACATACAGTATCGACTCCGTAGATTATCCAGATTTTGCACACCCTGTGGCAAAGGCTGTGGAAAGCAAAGAATATAGTTTTGGTGTTTTACTTTGTGGCAGTGCAAATGGTGTAGCCATATCTGCCAACAAGCATGCACACATAAGAGCGGCTATTTGTTGGGAAAATGAAATTGCTTCGCTTGCACGTATGCACAATGATGCTAACATACTTTGTATACCTGCACGATTTGTAACATTAGAAGTAGCAAAGCAAATGATAGATACTTTTATTGCTACTGCATTTGAAGGTGGAAGACATGCTATACGAGTAGATAAAATGGCTATTGTACAAAATCATGATGGGCATGATGATGCTAAATAATAGGCTGCTAACCGGATTATTTATTTAGTAATAATTGAAAAAATTGCTCAGTACCTTTTATACCATTATCATACAAAAATCTTTTTTCTTTTATGCTCATTTTTTTTACTACTGGGCTTATATCTCCATAGCTTAAATAAATTGTTCTTCCTTTTTCGTTTTCCAAATTGGTATATTTTCTTTCCATACCTTCCATCAATAAATTACCATAAGCATTCATATAATCAGTAATTTTTTTGGGGCGAAATGGAGCTACATCTAAAGAATTTATTTTGAAAGAATCTATTTGTGCCTGACGTTCTAATTTTATGCCCAACGTTTCGTTATTAAAAACAAGATCGTTAGAAAGCAGTGGCTGTCCACCTTTTCTACAACTATCAAACATGCAAATAGGATAATTGCAAAGCATACCACCATCCACATAATAATTTATGAAAGAACTTTTATCTCCTTTTTCAATTTTTCGAAGAGAATCATCTAATGCAATTGGCGTAAAATAAAGTGGTATGCCTCCGCTAATTCGTACAGCAGTTGCCAATGAAAAGTTGGGTGTGTTTTTATAAGAAAAAACTTCTAGCCTTTGTTTACTAATATTTGTACCAGTGCAATATAAATCTTTGTACGCTTTACTTTGCAACTTCATCTTGTGTAGCTCTCCAAAAGTCAGGTCTGAATTTCCTGTTTTAGCCAACAACATTTGCCTAAGCCATTGCTCATATTTATCGCCCTTGTACACACCAAATTTTCTTTTAAATCTTCTATACTTTCCTATAATTCCTCCTTTACCATCATTAAATTTTTGAAATGGTAATGACATCATTACACTATCTATTTCTCTTGCATTGTAACCAATACTTACCATTAAGCCACCAATAGCCCCTGCAGAAGAGCCTGCTACATTTTCAATATTTTGTAAAATTCCTTTTTCTTCCAATACTTTAAAAGCTCCCGCATAAGCTATTCCTCTTATGCCGCCACCTTCTAGCGCAAGGTTTTTATAACTTGTAAGGGGTTGGCAAAAACTGCTAAGAGGCAATAATAGAAATAAAAGTATTTTCATGTGCGCAAAAATACTAATGTATATTTCAGATACTGTTTTAATAAAGTTAAATAACGTCGTTGGCTAGTAAAATTTGCCAAGCATCATTTACATTTCCGTCATTTAAAAGCTTGGCTGCAAGTTTATGGGTTTCTGTTTCCATTTCTACAGGGTCTATGTTGAAGTATTGTACAATCTGTTTTAGTGCATCATTTTCAAAATTTGGGTTTACTACTGGCATATCATGCACATTAGCCAATTGCCCTAAATGATTTCCAGATAAAATTTTACTATTGCGAATGGCAGCGGGTAAGGCATCTATACCTATACCCAATTGTACATTTGGTTTCGCTACTTTAAAAAGATTGGTAGCATCTACTTTGCAATACCAATCGCCACCAAGGCGAGCTACATGGTTTATTTTTGTTTGGTCTATTTTTTTATTTTCATCTAAAATACTTTCGTCTATATGCATACAAAGCACTTCGCAAATAATCAAATTGCCTGCACCACCTTCTGTACCAAGTGGTTTTACTTCTAGTACTTTACACTCTAATTTTATTTTACTTTCCTTTACCATGGGTGGTTTTACCATGGTAGCTTTTTGTTCTGTAAACCCAGCTTTTATAAATTCATTTTCGCCTTTTAAAAATTCGCAACTTGCCAGCGATGTTTGTTGTACCATATCATAGTCCACCATATTAATAACCACTTCTGGCACCTCTAATGCATTTTGTAAAGTATGTTTGGTGGTGTTATCTCTCACACGCCTTGCTGGCGAAAATATTACCACTGGTGGGTTAGATGAAAACAAATTAAAAAAGCTAAATGGAGAGAGATTTACGTTTCCTTGTGTATCAATGGTAGATGCAAAGCAAATGGGGCGTGGTGCTACGGCATGTTGCAAGTAGTTTTGAATGTCGGAAGTCGGAAGATTTTTTAAATTTAGTGTAAGCATGCATTACTATTTTTTACCGCAGAGAAAATGAGTTGAAGGAGGTTTCGCAGAGTATTAAAAATTATTTACGATTCTTTTAAAGCCATCTTTCAATAACGGAACATTAAAATTGATTAAATAACCTAGACTTTTATTGTACAATTTGAGATAAGTTATCACTTGAGCTGTAAAAATTGGAATGATACTTTCGCAAGATTTGTTTTCAATAATAATTTCATCTTCAACTAATAAATCAATTTCATAAGCTTTTCCTAAAGCTGTTTCTTTGTAAATTAATTCTACAGGAACTTTTGCTTTAACAAATAGTCTTCTCAATTCTAATTCTCTTTTCAACGCTAGTTGATAAGCAGATTCTAACAATCCTGCACCAAGTTCTCTATGCACTGTAATTGCAGAATCAAGAATAATGCCTCCAATTTCATTTAGTCTTTCTTTTTCCATTTTTATGTTCTTTATAGTTAGAAAATATTTCTCTGCGAAACCTCCTTCAACTCATTTTCTCTGCGGTGATTATTATTTCTTCAACCCCAAAATACTCCATTCCGTATCTTCTGCAACAATATTATTCGTCAGTTTCCCCAATTGATCTATCTCCATTTCTACCACATCTCCATTTTGTAACCATTGTTCTTTGTAATTAGGGTCGTTTAATTTTCCTGTGCCGTTTAATTCTAAAAAGCAACCTGTACCTACTGTTCCGCTTCCAATCACATCTCCTGCGTACATATCTACACCATAACTTGCTCGCTCTATTATTTCTGCAAAAGTCCAATTCATATCTGCTAAGTTTCCTTCGCTTACGGTTATCCCATTTACTTTACAAGTCATATTTAAGTTCCAACTTTTGCCTGTATGGTTTTCCTTACATGGTACTACAAATTCTTCCAACTCATCCAGTGTTACTAGCATTGGGCCTATGGCAGTAGAAAAATCTTTGCCTTTTGCAGGACCAAGGTTAAGCAACATTTCTTCCATTTGCAAGCGTCTTGCACTCATATCATTCATAATCATTAAGCCACCAATGTATTCATCAGCATCAGCTGCTTTTATGTTTTTGCCATGCTTACAAATAACAATAGAAGCTTCTAATTCAAAATCTAATTTTTCGAAATGATCGGGCATACAATTTATAGAACCAGGACCTTGTATACTATTGTGGTTGGTAAAATAAAAAATAGGATACTGATCAAACTCAGCTATCATATCTACTTTTCTATTGCGCCTTGCAGATGCAACATGCTGTCTAAAAGCATAGCCATCTCTACAACTCGTAGGGTGTGGTACTGGTGCCAATATTATTTCTTCGGCAAATTCTCTTTTTCGTTTGCCATCAAAACCTCCATCTAATATTCTTTGCTCTGCTGCCCTAGCTATCGGAAAAACATCTTCCCAATATACCAAAAACATGGCCATGCTTATAGGCAAATCTGGATGGAGTACATCAGTATCGTACAATTTACCATTTACTAATAATGCCAATTGTTCATGTTGATCTTTTAAGTAAGTAACTAATTTCACGGGTTGTTTATTTTAATAATTTAAAAAATTTAATTTTAATATTAATCTACAAAATCTTAAAAGTGCTTTTTTGGAACAAAAATTGCACTTACATAATTATAGTTTGAATTTACATAATTACCATTTTACAACAAATGTAGGCTTAGAGTTTGCAATCAAAAAAAATGAATTTGTATATTTGCTAAATAATATTGTGAAAAATGGATTTTAAAAAAATACACAATAAAGGTCAAGCACAGTTATTCAGGAACAGCTACCTAGAATATCTTACCAAAACGCACCCCTTGGTTATTTGGGGAATATATTTACCTGTCTTAATTCTATTTCCATATTATGCCTCTTACAAATTAGCTTTTGATTGGATAACCATATTACTTGTCTTTTTAGGCGGTATCTTCTTTTGGACTTTTACAGAATATATGCTTCATCGATTTTTATTTCACTACCATCACAAAACAGAAAAAGGTAGAAGGATAAATTATGTTTTGCATGGCAACCACCATGAGTATCCGAGAGATAGGGAAAGGTTATTTATGCCTGTAACGCCGAGCCTAATTCTTGCATCTGCATTTTTTCTTTCCTTTTATGTAGTAATGGGTAAATATGCCTTTTCATTCTTTCCTGGTTTTTTGTTTGGCTATCTTATGTACGGCACTATGCATTATGCTATACATGCTTGGAATCCTCCGTTTAAATGGATGAAGGGTTTATGGAAAAACCACCACCTACATCATTACAAACACAGCGATAAGGGCTTTGGAGTAAGCAGCACGCTATGGGATCATGTGTTTGGTACCATGTACGATTTGAAAAATGAGAAAGATGATAAGGAGAAAGTAAAGGAGTTGATGTTTTCTGAAAAGTAAATTTTCGTATGCTTAAATATTTTTCTATTTCAAAAATTTATGCTATTTTTGTACGTATAAAATGTACGTATAAATGCAAATGCCTATAACAACAACTTTGTCTAAATCTTTATTGAAGGAAGTGGATATTTATATTAAAGAAACTGGCAAAAAGAAAAATCAAGTTATTGAGGAATCATTAAAACAATTTTTAATGAATGAAAAGAAAGCGAGATTTGTGGCTTCATTTAAGAGAGCAACTATAGACAAAGACGTTGTGAATATGGCTGAGGAAGGATTATCAGATTACAAAAAACAACTTAAAAAATTAAAGATTTGAAGCAAGCAGAAATATGGCTTGCAGATTTAGAGCCTGTAAAAGGAAGTGAACAAGGAAAAACAAGACCAATTGTAATTATTAGTGGTAATACCATGAATACTCATTTCCCTGTAGTTATTGCATGTCCATTAAGTTCAACAATAAAAAATTATGAAGGTTGTGTAGTTGTTTCTAAAAATAAATTAAATGGCTTAACTGTAGATTCTGAAATAATAAGTTTTCAAGTAAGAACAATTAGTAAAGAGAGATTGCTTAAGAAGTTAGGGGAAATAACAAACAATCAGTTAAATTTCGTTCTAAATGGTTTGAATGATATACTTACTATGTAATTACCACCTTTCCTCCTCCTCAAAATCTGTCGTATTCATCTTATTTTCTTCTCTCGATTTTATTTTTTCTAATTGTCGTTGAATAAATAATGCAGCAATAATTTTCCCTGCATCTTCTTTTTTATTTTCGGCAAGCAACTTATTTAGTTTTGCTTCATTAATATCTGCTCGGTATAAAATATAAATGAGTTTATTAAAATCGTTTACGATAAGATAATTTATTCGTTCGGTAAGGTATTTCACAAAATTACTTTCGGTTGTTTCTAATTCGAAAGCATTATTTACAATTTTTACAATTTCATATTCCATTATCTAAAATTTTTCTAAAACACCTAAAGCAAATAAAGCAAAATCATATTTAGCAGGGTCGTTTTTATCTAGCGTTTTCATAGCATTTGTAAGCTCTACAGCCGTTTGCCAGTCGGTGGCTTTTCGGTCTATCAATTTAAAATGCCTTGCTACTCTTGCTACATGAAGGTCTAAAGGTACAATCAATTGCGATGGTTTTATATTTTTCCATATACCAAAGTCTACTCCATTTTTATCTTTGCGCACCATCCACCTCAAATACATGCTCAATCTTTTGCAAGTTGCTTTTTTTGCTGGTGAGGCAATGTGTTTCATTGTTCGCTTTGGCACATTTTCTAAAGAAAAAAAATATTGATAAAATCCATTTAATGCATTTTCAATGTTCACATCGCCTTTTTTCATCGATTTTGTAAAAGCAGTTTCTAAAGATATATTTTCAGAAAAATGATATTTAAAAAAATCTACAAAATACAATACGTCAGTTGGGTTGAATGTACGGTGCTTAAAGTGTAATAATTTTTTTAAATCGTTATCGGAATGGTTTACACAAAAATCATGTGGAGCATTGTCCATCAAACTCATCAACTCCCTGCTTTTATTAATGATGGTTGTACGATTGCCCCATGCAAATATGGCAGCAAAAAAACCTGCAATTTCTATATCTTGTTTTTTAGAAAAAGAATGTGGAATAGAAATCGGATCTGCTTCTATAAACGAAGGTTTATTGTATTCAGCTACTTTATTATTTAAAAAAACATTAAGTTTATTCATCAATACATTTTGTAAAAATTCAATATTACTAAATCAATTAAGAAAAATTTTAGATCAACACAACAAAAACGTATAAAGTTCGTTGTAAGGAAAAGCAAAATTATACAATGAAAATTACATCTACCTTATTCTTGTCATTAATGGTAATGCTATCTGCGATATCTTGTAAAAAAGAGAGTGGCCCTATAACTACGCCAACCATTACTTATGCCACTACAATTCTCGAAGGTAAAACAAATGCACAAGGCGAATTTGAAATTCAAGGGCATGTAAGTACTGCAAATAGATTACAAAATATAACTTTAACAAAAGAGGGGCAGAGTGTAGCATTTATGAATGATAATTCAAATCCAAAAAATAAAACAGAGTACGATTTTAATTATTTAGTGGTGGGTATTACAGCCGATACTTATATTATTATTTCCGCAATAGATCAATCGGGTGGTATAAAAACCGATAAATATTTGATAAAAAAATAAAACAAATAACTAAACTAAACATTATGAAAATTAAATCATTATTCTTTTTACTATTCGCCGTAATGATTTCGGTAATTTCTTGTAAGAAAGATAGCCCAGCAGCAACAATTCCTACCGTAACATTTGCCACTTCTATACTTGAAGGTACCGCAAATGCAAGTGGCGAATTTGAGCTTAAAGGGCATATAAGTTCGGCTACAAGGCTTGAACAAGTTACATTAACAAAAGAGGGACAAAGTACAGCATTTATTGTAGATAACTCTACAGCTAAAAATAAGAATGAGTACGATTTTGTTTATCTAGTTACAGGAATTACTAGTAACACCTATATCATTATTTCTATAACTGACCAAGCAGGAGGAAACAAAACAGAAAGGTATTTGATAAAGAAATAAATGTAAAAAAAGCTGGTAAATTTTACCAGCTCCTGTTTTCCTCACTTTTTATTTTTTAAAAAACCAATTCAGTTTCAGTGCGGGTTTCAGCTAATTTTTTTAATTTTCAGGGTGCCGACGTGGGTTAA
>JAYTLA010000080.1:0-42872 GCA_043729825.1 Ferruginibacter sp. | reverse complement strand
TTACTATTAACTGGGCAAAAAATACTTACACCCTAAATAATGTGGAGCATGCTTTTTCGGAAATACTTAACGTAAATGGAACGGAATATAAAGTAATTGTAAACACGGATTACAATAAAAACGTAAAAGGGAAAGATTATTTTATAGTATTTAACTCTATTGCTGGTGCTACAGGAGGTATAGGGATTAATGCAGCAGCTCAATCCTACGGATCTACAGTAATTGACGTAAGCATAACTACACCAGTACCCGACAAAGCAATAGCTATTTTAAATAAGTTATTTGAAGTGTATAATATTGCAGCAGTAAAAGATAAAAATGAAATTGGAGTACGTACCCTAAAATTTGTAGATGATAGGCTTGCAAAAGTAACCGCAGAGCTGGATAGTGTAGAAAAAAATGAGGCAGGGTTAAGAGCAAAAGAAGGCATTACAGATTTATCTGCGCAGGGTACACAGTATGCACAGATTGTACAAGAATTTGATCAAAAAAGAACGGCTATTGAATTACAGATTGATGGATTATCTGGCTTGCAAAGTTATGTAAATAGTAAAGGTAGAAGACCGGGTACTGTGCCTTCCTTACAGATGGTTAGTGACCCAATACTTACTAGTTTATTGCAAGATTTATACAAATCGGAATTTGATTTGGATAAAGTAAAAGCAATAGCAGGCAATAAAAGTGAAGAAGTGATGCTAGCTGAAGAAAAAGTTACTAGGGTAAAGAATGATATCAAAGAAAACATTAGTAACATTAGAAATAATTACGAAATACAACGCAATAGCATCAATGCTAATATTGCAAAAAATAACAGCTTATTGGCACAGCTACCCGGTAAAGAAAGGGCACTATTGACGATTAGTAGGCAACAAGCTATTAAAAATAACATCTACACCTTTTTATTAAATAAAAGAGAAGAAACAGCCATATCCTCTGCCTCTACTACAGCAGATTTACGGGTACTCGAAAATGGTTATTCTTATGGGCCAATAAGCCCTGTGCCAAAAAATTATTATTTGGTAGGCCTGCTATGTGGCTTACTGGGTTTCTTACTTTTTGTACAATTAAACGAGCCACTCAGCAGCAAAATTTTATTTAGAACAGAAATAGAGAATAAAACAAAAGTGCCAGTAATAGGAGAAATAATACAGACACCGGAAAAGAATAATATTGCTATTTCAGAAGGTAAACGCACCGTAGTAGCTGAACAATTTAGGGCTCTAAGAACCAACCTTGGTTTTATGGGATTAAGTGATGTAAATAAAACCATACTTGTTACCTCCAGTGTATCTGGAGAAGGAAAAAGTTTTATTGCTACAAACCTTGCATTGAGTTTAACGCTTACCGGTAAAAAAGTAGCGTTGCTAGAAATGGATTTAAGAAAACCAAAATTGAGCAAAGAACTTGGGGTGTTAAGAGACCCTGGAATTTCGGGTTATTTAATTGGTAAATCAAGTATAGATGAAATTATAAAACCAACTGGGCATAACAATCTTTTTTTGGTAACAGCAGGGCCAATACCACCCAACCCAACAGAGCTAATTGGCAAACCCGAATTTGGTGTAATGATTAACGAATTGAAAAATAAATTTGATTATTTAATTATTGACTCTGCTCCCATAGGCCCTGTAACCGATTCGCAATTAATGAATATTTATGCAGGTATTACTATTTATGTGGTAAGGCACGGTGTTACACCAACTGTGTTTATAAAATTGCTAGATAGCTTGCATAAAGAAAAAAAATTCACTAATATGAGCGTAGTGTTTAATGGTGTAAAACCTAGAGGAGCATCTTTTTTAAATTATGGTTTTGGTGGGTATGGAAATGGTTACGGCTATGGATATGGTTACGGCTATGGTTATGGGTATGGTTATGGAAGTGAAGCAAGTAGTTATTATACTGCCGATGGAGGATTGCCAGGCTATAAAAACTTATTTGGTTTTGTAGACTTTATAAAAAAGCTTTTTATAAAGAATCGTTAGTTTTTTAAATTTATGGTTGTATTTATTGGCTATAAAAATATAATTACAAAAAAAATAATATTGCAAAGGCAAAACTTTTTTTGAAAATATAGAATTGATTTTCAAGGATTCTTTAGCCATGTTTTAAGTATTCATGTGACTGAGGGACGGCGAAGCCTTGCCCTATTAATAAAAGATGATTTTGAAATTGAATAAAATTGGCACAAGAAAAAAAATGGTATGTAATTTATACCAAACCACGTTGGGAAAAAAAAATAGCCCTTTTATTAACAGATAAAGAGATAGAACATTATTGCCCTTTAAATAAAGTTACTAAGCAATGGAGTGATAGAAAAAAAATTGTACTGGAGCCACTTTTTAAAGGATATATATTTGTTTGCCCTAATAAAACGGATAAATGGGATATAAAGAAAACGCCAGGGGTTTTAAATTATGTACATTGGTTGGGAAAACCTGCCTTAGTTAAAGAATCGGAAATAATTATCATTAAAAAGTTTTTGCACGAATTTAATGATGTAGAAGTGAGCGATCAAAAAGAACAAAAGCTTGGTGTAAAAGTAGCAGTACGTGTAAAGCAAGGTTTAATGATGAATTTTAAAGGGATAGTGATTGAGATAATAGATAATAAAGCAAAAGTAAAAATTGATAGCATGGGAATTGTGTTGACTGCAATTTTTGAGAAGGAAAATTTAGAGAGGATTGGGTAATGTGCTAATGTTTAAAAAGTTTAATAGGTTTAAAAGGTTTAAAAGGTTTAAAAAGTTTAATAGGTTTAAAATGTGTTTTAGCATCGAAGATTTTAAAAGATGAAAATCGGCAATAAAAAATTAATAAAGAATAGAAATGAATTTTAACGACAGAATATATGTAGCAGGGCACAGTGGATTAGTTGGTAGTGCAATTGTGCGCCATTTGCAAAAAGAAGGGTATAGGTATATTATTACTGCGGATTCTTCCGATTTAGATTTGAGAGATCAACATGATGTAAAGAAATTTTTTCAAAAAGAGAGACCGCAATTTGTTTTTCTTGCAGCAGCAAAAGTTGGAGGAATAATGGCAAATAAAACATATGGGGGAGAATTTATTTACGATAATTTATGTGTACAGAATAACGTAATACACGAATCTTATAAAAATGGAGTAGAAAAATTATTGTTTTTAGGAAGCAGTTGTATTTACCCAAAAATGGCACATCAACCCATGAAAGAATCGTATTTAATGACTGGTGAGCTAGAGCCTACCAATTCGCCTTATGCTATGGCAAAAATTGCCGGTATAGAAATGTGCAAAGCTTACAATACGCAATACGGTACTAATTTTGTAAGTGTTATGCCAACCAATTTGTACGGACCTGGCGATAATTATGATTTGCAAAACGCACATGTTTTGCCAGCATTGATACGAAAATTTCATGAAGCAAAAATAAACAATGAAGATACGGTAACCGTATGGGGCACTGGTACACCAAGACGTGAGTTTTTGCATGTAGATGATGCTGCAGCGGCTTGTTTTTTTGTAATGAAAAATTATAATGATTCGAGTATCGTAAATATTGGATGTGGCACAGATTATTCTATAAAAGAAATGGCAGAAGCAATAAAAGGCATAACTAAATTTAATGGTTCCATTATTTTTGACACCACTAAGCCAGATGGGACCATGCAAAAATTGCTTGATGTAAATAAGCTTACAACCCTTGGTTGGAAATATTCGATAGACCTTAGTAATGGATTACAATCTACATACGAAGATTTCAGTAAAAATTATCAGTATTATATCAACACAAAACATAGGAGCTCGTTAGTGGAAAATGTGTAGAATAGCTGGAATAATTAATCCGTCTTTATCTGTATCTTCCTTAGAAAACATTGTAGAGCAAATGTGTGCTTTGCTAAAGCATGGCGGGCCAGATGATGGTGGAATATTTACAGCAGCTAATGAGCATTTGGTGTTGGGAAATAGAAGGCTTTCTTTGTTAGATTTAACTTCAGCAGGGCATCAACCAATGCAATATGATGAAAGATATACGATAACTTTCAATGGAGAGCTTTACAATTTTAAGGAATTAAAAAAAGAATTGCAAGTATTAGGCTTACAATTTAATACAGGCACAGATACAGAAGTTATATTGGCAGCATTTGCTACTTGGAACACACAGAGTTTTTCAAAATTTAATGGCATGTTTGCCTTTTCGCTTTGGGATAATGAAGAAAAGATGCTTTATTTGGTGAGGGATGCGGCAGGCATTAAACCTTTGTATTACTCAACACATTTAAATGGATTAGCTTTTGCTTCTGAAATAAGAGCTTTTAAACCTATTCCATATCTTCAAGAAAAATTTGAAAAAGCTAGCGTGTATCAATTGGCTTACGGATTTATACCAGAACCAATTACTTCACTTAAATATGTATCATCTTTACCCAAAGGTTGTTTTTTAACCTACAATGTAAAAAATCAAACATCGAGTTTACAATCTTTTTCATTTTTTAGTTTTAGCAATAAAATAAAAAATGAAGAAGTGGCAAAGCAAAAAATATTTTCATCTTTGGAAAATGCTGTGCAAAGACAAATGGTGGCCGATGCACGAGTTGGAATGTTTTTGAGTGGGGGAATAGATTCTTCGATACTTGCAAACCTTGCAGCCAATAAAATTCAGAAAAACTTACATACACTATCTATTTATTTTGATGAAGAAAATTATTCCGAAAAAAAATATCAAGATATTGTTGTAAAAAAGCTTAACAGCAATCATCATTCTTATTTATTAAAAGAAGCTGATTTTCATAAAAGTTTTCCTGCTATTATTGATGCTATGGATATGTCATCTTGCGATGGAATAAATACATGGTTCATTAGCAAGTATGCAGCAGCAGAAGGTTTAAAGGCTGTTTTATCGGGTGTAGGAGCAGATGAATTATTTGGAGGATACCCGTCTTTTAATAGAATTGGGAAAGCATTGTTGTTACAAAAATTACCCAAGGCTTCTTTGCAAGTATTGGGTTTGGATATGAATAAAAAACTTAGTCGTTTATCTTATTTAAATATTGAAGGAATAAGGGGTGTGTATCTTTTTTTACGTGGACATTTTACACCCACACAAATAGCAGCACAATTGGGTGCTTACGAAAAAGATATTTGGCAAACGCTTGAAACATTTCCTGCATCGCCAGTATTGAATAACATAACTACAAAAAATAAAGCAAGTTGGATGGAATTTAACATGTACATGCAAGACCAATTGCTTAGAGATGCAGATGTAATGAGTATGGCGCATGGTGTAGAAATACGAGTGCCATTTTTGGATAATGAAATTATAAGGCCAGCATTTTCTATAGCTGAAAATATTAAATATAAAGGCACACTTCCAAAACAATTATTGATAGATAGTTTTGAAGCCATATTGCCAAGAGAAATTTGGGATAGGCCAAAAATGGGTTTTAGTTTTCCTTTTGCTGAATGGTTGCGTAATAGCACTTATGTAAAAGAATTGCAAAAAAGTAATAACTTGAATACGAAAAGGATGGTAAACGAATTTCTAGATGGCAAATTGCATTGGAGCAGAATTATGTCGTTGATAGTATTAAACTTTAGGCATCCGTAAAAAAATCCCACAAAGCGCACTAAAGCACTAAGACACACAAGAAAATTTTAATTGTGTTTTCTGCCCTTTGTGTACTATGTGGGATTCCGTACTTTCATAAATATATTTTATCAGCAAAATTTTATTTTTAACACTCAAAGTTTTTTCTGCTACAGGCGGTATAGAAAAGGTATGTAGAGTTGCAGGAAAAGCTTTGTATGAATATGGATTAGAAAAAAGTATTCCTATTCGCATATTAAGTATGCATGATGCTAAAGAAGCTGCTGATGATAATCCTTATTTTCCTGCAGATATTTTTTCGGGATTTGATGCAGCTAAAGCCAATTTTATTTTGAAGGCAGTAAACGAAGGTTTAAAAAGCAACATTGTAATTCTTAGTCATATTAACTTACTAGTAGCTGCATGGTTAATAAAAAAGGCTTCACCAAAAACAACTATTATATTGATGGCTCATGGTATAGAAGTGTGGAAGCCGTTTACTAAACGTCAATTAACTATGCTAAGGGCTTGCGATAAATTGGTATCGGTAAGTAATTTTACAAATGAAAAAATACAAGCTATTCATCATTTGCCAATTGAAAAATGCTTGGTACTTAATAATTGTATAGATCCTTTTTTGCTACGACCAACTAAAAAAGAGCGCAGTTCTGAACTAATGAAACGATATGGTATTACCAATAATGATATTGTTTTACTTACGCTTACTAGATTATCATTTAGAGATAGATATAAAGGTTACGACTATGTATTAACATCATTAGTAAAAATTGTAGAAGAAAATAAAAATGTAAAATATATAATTGCTGGTAGTTATGAAGAAACCGAAAAAATATATATTGATGAAATGATTGCAAGACTTGGACTAAAAGCGCATGTAGTTATTACAGGATTTTTGGCAGAAGAAGAATTACCAGCGCATTTTACATTAGCAGATATATATGTGATGCCTAGTATAAAAGAAGGTTTTGGAATTGTATTTGTAGAAGCCATGTATTATGGTACGCCTGTAATTGCTGGCAATGCAGATGGATCTACTGATGCATTGCTAGAAGGTAAACTTGGAATATTGATAAAGCCAGATGATACATTGGCTATTACAGATGCCCTGCAAAAAATGATTACAAATAAATTTGAGTATAAGCCCAATCACAAATTGTTGATGGATAATTTTGGGTACGAAAGTTATAAACGAAAATTGCAAAAAGTTTTAGAAAGTTAAAAGGTTTAATTTTGTTTTGCATACTATAAAATGGAAAAAATAATTACTGAAGAGCATTGGGATGAGGTAATAGAGCCAAGTGGAAAACTATTTGACCTCAGACTAAAAGAAGTGTGGCGTTACAGAGATTTGTTATTACTTTTTGTAAAAAGAGATTTTGCAGCACAATATAAGCAAACGGTTTTAGGACCAATATGGCATTTAATACAGCCAGTTTTTACTACTATTGTTTTTTTATTTGTATTTCACAGTGTTGCCAAAATTTCTACAGATGATATTCACCCGGTGTTGTTTTACATGAGTGGTATTGCTATTTGGAATTATTTTTCATCTTGCTTAAATGCTACCTCCAATACTTTTGTTGCAAACGCTAGTATTTTTGGAAAAGTGTATTTTCCGAGATTGATAATACCACTAAGTGCAGTACTTAGCAATATTATAAAATTTGGCATTCAATTTTCATTGCTACTTGCAGTAATGATTTGGTATGGTATAAAAGATGGCCATTTTTATTTTAGCATTACATGGTTGCTCATTCCTGTACTCGTGCTTATGATGGCGGGTATGGGGCTTGGGCTCGGTATCATCATATCATCGCTTACTACTAAGTATAGAGATTTTACCGTGCTTATTGGTTTTATGGTGCAGCTACTGATGTACGTAACACCAGTGGCTTATCCTTTATCATTCTTAAAAGAAAAAGGGTATGCTTGGGTTGTAAATTATAATTCACTTACGCCCATAGTAGAAGCATTTAGGTATGCATTATTTGGTAAAGGAACTTTTGAACCCATGCATTTATTGTACAGCGGTATTTTTATAATTTGTACTCTTTTTTTTGGAATGGTTATTTTTAATAAAGTAGAAAGGAGTTTTATGGATACGGTGTAGGTTGTTGTTTGTTGTTTGTTGTTTGTTGTTTGTTGTTTGTTCAGTTTTTGAAATGCAAATTATAATTAATTAGTTTATACTATTGAAAGAAAAAATTACATATTTTGCCCACGATACAGCAGTAATTGACGATGGTTGTACCATTGGCACAGATACCAAAATTTGGCATTTCTCACACATCATGCCCGATTGTGTAATAGGGGATAGGTGTAATATTGGACAGAATGTAGTGGTAATGCCAGGTGTAGTGCTTGGTAATAATGTGAAAGTGCAAAACAATGTTTCTATATACACTGGCGTTGTATGTGAGGATGATGTTTTTCTTGGGCCATCGATGGTATTTACCAATGTAATAAACCCACGAAGCGCCATTGTACGAAAAGAGGAATACAAAAAAACGATTGTAAGAAAAGGCGCAAGCATTGGTGCCAATGCAACAATCGTATGTGGTAACGACATTGGGCAATACGCTATGATAGGCGCTGGTGCTGTAATAACAAAACCTGTAAAACCGTATGCACTTGTAGTAGGCAATCCAGCAAAACAAATTGGGTGGGTAAGCGAGTATGGGCATAGATTGGTTTTTGAAGAAAGAGGACATGCAGTGTGTGAGGAAAGTGGGGAGGAGTATTATTTGGAAGGGGGGATGGTTAAACGAGTTAAGTGAAATTATACTTTTAATTTATAATTTTTTAATTTTTTTATGACGAAATATTTTTCTCAATACAGTCAAGATGTGTTTGTAGATAAAGTAATTTTAAGAAAAAAGCAGAATGGATTTTTTGTTGAAATTGGAGCCCATGATGGAATAAGTTTTAGCAACACTTATTTTTTAGAGAAATATAGAAATTTTGATGGCTTATGTATTGAACCAAATCCTTCAGTGTTTACAAAATTACAAAAAAATAGAAAATGTACTTTGTTGAATGCATGTATTAGTGATAGCGAAAATGCTGTAAATTTTTTAGTTATAGAAGGATATGGTGAAATGCTTAGTGGGATAATAGATACTTATGACCCCATGCATTTAGATAGAATAAATAATATGATAGCTCAGGAGGGAGGAACTAAAAAGGAAATATTTGTAAAAAGTACTTTGTTACAAAATATCTCTTTTTTAGAAGGAAAAATAATAGACTATATGAGTATCGATACAGAGGGCAATGAAATTAATATTTTGAAAACAATCGATTTTATAAAAACAAAAATAATTTGCCTTACCATTGAAAACAATTATGACAATTCGTTAATAGAGGAGATAATGAAAAATAATAATTATGTGAAAGTATATCGCCTTGGAGACGATGATGTTTATCTATTAAAAGATAATTATAACAATGCTTTTAAAATTAGGAGAAGTATTTTTCTTTATACTGTAAAAGCAAGGCATCATTTTAATAAAATATTTTTAAACAAGTAAGCTTAGCTTTTTTAGTGAATTAGTTTTTAACAAATACATTAGGGAAATTTCGCATTAAACAAATAAAAAAAGTCAATTTAATAAAAATTGAAATTAAACTTTATCCTTATTTTTTAAGAAATGTCGGTAGTAATTAAAGTAGAAAACATATCTAAACAATACCGCCTAGGAGATGTGGGTACAGGTGCGCTGGCTCATGATGTAAATAAGTGGTGGCATAAAGTGCGTGGTAAAGAAAACCCATATTTAAAAATTGGTGAGGTAAACGACCGTGCAGTAAAAGGAGAAAGTGATTATGTATGGGCATTGAAAGATATAAATTTTGAAGTAAAGCAAGGTGAAGTACTAGGTATCATTGGGAGAAATGGAGCAGGTAAAAGCACGCTCTTAAAAATATTGAGTAAAACAACAACCCCAACGACAGGCAGCATAAAAATAAAAGGAAGAATAGCAAGTTTGTTAGAAGTGGGTACGGGCTTTCACCCAGAGCTAAGTGGTAGAGATAATATTTTTTTGAATGGAGCTATATTGGGTATGACCAAGAAAGAAATAAAAAGTAAATTTGATGAGATAGTGGACTTTGCAGGTGTAGAGCGTTATATAGATACACCTGTAAAGCGGTACAGTAGTGGTATGTATGTGCGGCTGGCTTTTGCTGTGGCTGCGCATTTAGAACCTGAGATTTTAATTGTAGATGAAGTTCTAGCTGTGGGTGATGCTGAGTTTCAGAAAAAGGCTTTGGGAAAAATGAAGGATGTGAGTGAGAAAGGTGGGAGGACTGTTTTATTTGTGAGTCATAATATAACTGCAATTAAACAATTATGCAACAACTGTATAATTTTGAAAGATGGTACTCTTATAGATTATTCAGAAACAAGTACTGCTGTGAGCAAGTATATGTCTGTCGATAATACAATCCGATTAAGAAAATCTTGGGATTTAAATGATGCTCCAGGTAATGAAATTGTAAAATTGCTAGATATATCTATTCATAACAAAAATGGATTTATACCAGACGATGGGAACTTTTTAATAACTGAAAGTATTGCTGTTAAAATAAAGTATAAAGTTTTAAAAGAAGGATATGTTTTTATTCATGGAGCTAATATTTATAATGATGAAGATGTGAATATTTTCAATTCTCATGATGTAACATCAAAGAATAGACACGACAAAAGAAGTGTTGGTTCTTATGAAGCAACTATGTTTATCCCTGAAAACTTAATGAGCGAAGGTAATTTTACAATAAGTATTGCATTATTTCTACCCTCTCCATTTGAGTTGCATGCATATGCTGAAAAAGTTTTAACCTTTAGTATTAGCGATAATCTGCAAGGGAATTCTGCAAGGGGGCAATATACTCAGGCTTTTCCTGGAATGGTTAGACCTCTATTAATGTGGGAAGCAAATAAAATTATTGATTTATGATAGAAAGAGTATTAAGGAAATTTGGCTATATAAAAAAAGATAAATTTTACGATTCGAATCACGTATTGCCTAAGTCTAAGATTACTTATTCTAATGATTTACTTTACACCTACCACAATGCTGATTTCTTAAAAGATCCACTTTTTATTGAATCCTATAATCTGGGAAAAAATACTGATGGCGGAACTTTATTAAAAAATTATGACATAGAATGGAGGATACATGTTTTGTGTTGGGCTGCAAAGCATGCTATACAACTAGAAGGCGATTTTGTAGATTGTGGCGTACATACTGGTATTTTTGCACGAGCAGTGATGAATTATGTAGATTTTAATAAATCCGCAAAAAAGTATTACTTACTTGATACATTTAACGGACTAGATGAAAAATATAGTACCGAAGAAGAGTTATTAAGAAATGCAGCTATGGGATATGATAAAGAAGATTCTGAAACATTATATAACCAAGTAAAGGAAACGTTTAAAGATTTTAATGTAAAAATAATTAGAGGAACAGTACCTGATACATTAATAAATGTTGACTCTAATAAAATATGTTATTTGTCAATTGATATGAATTGTGTGGAACCAGAGGTTGCATCTCTAGAGTTTTTTTGGGATAAAATGGTAAGTGGGGGATTGATAATTTTTGATGATTATGGCTATGCTAATATGTGTAATGACCAAAAGATGGCACATGATATGTTTGCAGAGTCAAAAGGCGTTAAAATTTTAACGTTGCCAACTTGTCAAGGGTTACTAATAAAGCCTTGATTATTTAAAAGTAAGTGGTTACAAAATTTGTTATAAATATTAAATTGAATAGTGAGAAAAAAAGTATTAGATATAATAAAAAAAATATTTTTAGTTAAAAAAGAAGTTTATGATTTTAATAAATCTAATCCTTTAGGTGGAAATGGAGAAAGAGTAGATATTCAATTGAATGATAAATTAAATTTTGATAAGCTTGACGTATACCAAAGGAATCATTTAAAACGATACGAGTTTGCAAAACACTATATAAAGGAAAACGAAATTTGTGGTGATTTTGCTTGTGGTACAGGGTATGGCTCAGTATTATTAGCATCTAAAGCAAAACAGGTTATTGGAGCTGACATTAATGCAGAAGTAATTGAAAAAATTTCTTTGAGATATGATAGTATTAAAAATGTTAGTTTCTTTCATAAAAATATTTTAGAACTTGACTATGAAAATAAATTTGACAGTATTGTTTCATTTGAAACGCTTGAGCATTTTGAAGAAGAAAATATTATAAAACTGTTGACAATATATAATAGAGCTTTAAAACAAAGCGGAAAAATAATTTTTTCTACGCCCTATATGCAAGAAAAAAGCGAAGAAGCTATGAAGATGGGTTTTCATTTTACATTTTATATTGATGAAATAAAAATAGAAAAATGGTGTAATCAAACAGGGTTTAAAATTGAGTTAGTGAAATTTCAGAATTATAACACTCATCTAATTGAGGATAATCTTCAAAATAAAGAATTTATTATTTGTATCGCTTCAAAAACAGTTTAATCATATTGTCGTATTTTATTCCTTACAAACTAAATGTATTCTTTGTATAATAAGTTAAAACATATTATTACTTTTCGACTAAAGAGGTTTAGAAATATTTTTTTAAATTCTAATTTCTATTATAAAATAAAGTTGAATTATCTTTTGCCAGCTGGACTTTATGATAAAGAGTATCTAAATGCACCCTTGGAAGAAATATGGGAACATAGGATAAAAGATGTAATTGATTCCACCGATAATAAATTAATAGAAAGGCATCCTGATGCTGGTAAAGTAAAAAATGGTAAGCAAACAATGCATAATGGTATTGTGATTACCTTGGGCGGATACTATGGCGAAGCTATAACACAGATGTTACATAGGAATAAGGGTGTACATGAACCTCAAGAAGAATATGCTTTTGCTGAGGTATTAAAAAAAATGAGACAATGTGCTACAATGATAGAACTAGGCTCTTATTGGTCATTTTATTCTATCTGGTTTAATAAAATGGTACCAAATGCTAAAAACTTTCTTGTGGAGCCGGAGAATGCTAATATGCTCTATGGTATTAATAATTTTAAGTTAAACAAAGTTAAAGGGAAATTTACTAAAGCTTTTGTAGGAAAAGAAGCTGGAATTAATAATGGTATTCCTATTATTTGTGTGGACGATTTTGTTTCGGATAACAAAATTGAATTCATTGATATTTTACATTCAGATATTCAAGGATTCGAATATGATATGTTATTAGGCGCAAGTAAGACTATAAAGGAAAATAAAATTGGATATTTTTTTATATCTACACACGGCAATAAAGTGCATTACGAATGTATTGATTTTTTAAAACAACATGAGTTTGTTATTATTTGCTCTTGTGATGAATTTGATACTTATTCTTTGGATGGTCTTATAGTTGCTAAATACAAAGGGTATATTGGAATTGATAATTTGAAAATTGCCTTAAAAACAAAAGCACTATAGTTTTATTCTTTACCGTTAATAAGTTAAATTTAATCACTTTTTTTGCCAAAAGTATCCATTTGCATACCTGCTTATAATCAAATAGAATATTTGAGGAGAACAATAGATTCAGTAATACTTCAATCCTTTACAGACTATGAGATTATAATTACGGACGATAGTATTTCTGATGTTGTAAAGGATTTGGTAAATGAATATGACCAAATTGATAAAATTAAATATTTTAGGAATACAAAATCTTTAGGCTCGCCAGAAAACTGGAATGAGTCTTTAAGAAGGTCAACAGGAGAATATATAAAAATAATGCACCATGATGATTGGTTTTATGATAAAAATAGTCTTGGCAAATATGTAGCCCTACTTGATGAGAATCCAACAACAGATTTTGCTTTTGCTGCTACTTTAGTAGCTTCTGAAAAAGATAAAGATTACATTCATAAATTAAATCAACATCAAATTTTCGAATTATCAAATGACCCACTGTTGCTTTTCAAAAATAATATTGTAGGAGCACCAAGTACAATTATTTTTAGAAGAAAGGAAGATTTGTTGTTTGATAAAAATATGAAATGGCTTGTGGATTTAGATTTCTATATTAGAATACTTTCCACAAATAAAAATTTTGAGTATAGTAATGACGTTCTTACTGTTACTTTTAAAGCAGGAGGAAGAGTGACTGAATTTTGCGAGAATAATATGGAGATAGAGATTTTCGAATATTTTTATTTGATTAATAAGTTAAATAAAAATCCTAAACTAATTAGGAGTAAGGGGTTTAGAAGAGCAATTGTTAAAGTAATAAATATATGCAAAAAGTACACTATAAATTCTATTGATGAAGTGAGAAGTAGTGGATATAATGATGAGATACCAAAGCTTATACAGTTTTATTTAAAAATAAATGCTTTTAGCAAATTTCTTGGAAGAGTATATTATAAACTTATAAATGTTATTTCATATAATGATAAAAAGAGGTCTTAAAAAAATATTGGATAAATTTATTAGCAAGAAAAATGAAACAGATTTTCATAATATTTCTTTTTCGCAATCGGGTGAGGATATTATAATTGAATACTTATTTCGTTTAAGAAAAATTACCTGTCCGTCTTTTTTGGATATAGGAGGCTATGACCCAGTATATGGTAACAACACCTATAAGTTCTATTTAAAAGGGGCAAAAGGAATTAATATAGATGCAGATCCTTCAGCTATTGAAAAATTTATTTTGAAACGCCCCAACGATAAAAATTTAAATGTGGGAGTAGGAAGTGAAAAAGGATCACTTCCTTTTTATATTATGAATGAATCGTCTCTAAATACTTTTTCTAAAGCAGAATATGATAGTTTGTTATTAACAGGTCAAACTTTAAAGCAGATATTAAACATTGAAGTAATTCCTATAAATGAGGTATTGCAAGAATATTTTGTAAATGAAGTTTGTGACTTATTGTCAATTGATGCAGAAGGAGTAGATTTTGAAATAATACAAGCAATGGATTTTAATAAATACGCACCAAAAGTTATTTGTATAGAAAGTATTAATTATACACCAGATGGTACAGGAACCAAACGTGTAGATTTATGTAGTTATATAGAAAGCAAAGGGTATTTTGAATACGCAAATACAAACATTAATTCTATTTTTATAAATAGTTACTGGTGGTTTAATAATACTTTAGTACAAGGCCGCTAATGTTTTTGAGTGTAAGATTTAAAGGAGGATTGGGTAATCAGCTTTTTCAATATGCTACAGCAAGAAGCATATGTGTTAAATCAAAGATTTCTTTTTTGTATTTTGATGTTTCTGAGTATAGAAATGAATCTTTGGCAAGAAAATTTGCACTGGCAAATTATAGAATCAAAGGGAAAGTTTTTTCCACGCTATTTTTTAAGAAAATATTTACTTCTCTCACAAAACTGAATAAATTATTTGCCAGTTTCGGCTTACACAGTACCATTAAGGAAAATTCGTTTTGCATTCAAAAAATAGAAGCCGAGAAAAAAATATTTTTAAGCTTAGAAGGGTTTTGGCAATCAGAATACTATTTTGAGAATATTAGAGAATTATTGTTGAAAGAATTACAGCCGATTTCTTGTCCTGATTTTCCACAATGGATAAAAAATGATACAACAATTGCAGTACATGTAAGGCGCACAGATTATTTAAATGAAAAACGCTACGGTTTTATTGGATTAGATTATTATAATAAAGCAATGAATTATTTTAGAGAAAAATTGGAAGGTTCTTTGTTTATTATTTTTTCTGATGATGTAAAATGGTGTAAAGAGTATTTAATTGGCAGTGATGTTTTGTATTTGCAAGAAAAGGATTGGGCAACAGATTATCTGGAACTTTATTTAATGTCTAAATGTAAACATCAGATAATTGCAAATAGTTCATTTTCTTGGTGGGGAGCTTGGCTTAATGAAAATAAACATAAAATGGTAGTTAGACCCCAAAAACCATTTATTGATGAAACATTATTGTATGAATCTCACTATCCAGAAGAGTGGATAACAATTCAAAATTAATGCAGGAAATAGCTATTGGTGTATCTGTAATTATTTGTTGTTATAATAGTGCGCTGAAAATAAAACCAACTTTAGAGCATTTAGCGTTACAAAAAAGAAATACAAATTTGCCTTTTGAAATTATATTGGTAAATAATAATTCTACCGATAATACAGTAGAAAAAGCCATTGGAATATGGCTAAAGCTTGGGCAACCGTTTCCATTGGTTGTGAAGGAAGAAAATAGACCGGGTTTAAATAATGCAAGACTTAAGGGAATTGAAACAGCAAATTATGCGTATTTAATATTTTGCGATGATGACAACAGTTTTTGTGATGACTATCTAATAAACGTAAAATCCATTTTTGAAAGTATGAACGAAGTAGCTATGATAGGTGGAGTAGGAGAAGCGGTTATCGAAGTAAATAAACCAGATTGGTTTTTGGAGGCTAATGGTATTGGCTATGCAGTAGGTACAGAAAATCGAAATACGGGTTACGCCAACTCCGTTTATGGTGCAGGTATGGCTATTCGTAAATCATTTTTTTGGTATTTGCAAAACGAAAATATAAAATTTCTTCTTACAGATCGTGTAAAGAATACTTTGTCATCTGGCGGAGATACAGAACTCTGTACTTTGGTGAACTGTTCTGGAAAAAAAATTTGGTTTGATGAGCGTTTAACTTTCAAGCATCATTTAGATTTTGGAAGAATAAATTGGCAATATTATTTAAGATTAAGAGCTTCTTTTGGTAAAGCAAATGCTTTTTTACGTTTATATGAAGAGGATTATTCGCAAAAAAATATATTAAATGCTTTTAAAGATTTAGCAAAGTTTACAATAAGGTATCCTCATTTAATATTTTTTGCAAAATGGAATCTTTCAATAAAATATGCAGATGCAATTCAACGATATTATTTTTTACAAACAAACTTTTTGCAACATAATAAATTGAAGGAGATGTTGCCTATAGCATTGGCTAATAAAAAATTTATGCAGTTACTCAAGTAGTGAAAAATCTGAACCTAAAAATTGCATACATTTCCTATGAGCTCCCACCTGATATACCCAAAGGAGGTATTGGTACTTACACACTACAGGCAGCTGAGTTGATGTATGAAAAAGGTAATGAGGTACACATATTTGCTGGTAGCTATACCAGAACAATTAGTGAAAATATACATGGAATTATAATACACCGCATCAAATGTATTAATCCTAAAAATTTTACAGAAAAACTATTGGAAACTTTTGCAAGTGTACATGAAAAAATAAATTTTGATATTGTTGAATGTCCCGAAATTCATAACCACGGATTTGGGATAAAAGAAAAATTTCCAAAAATAAATTTAGTAGTACGTTTACATGCACCAAACTATTTAGTAGAAAGTTTAAAGAAAAAATATACACCCTTTACTGCAAAATTACGCTTTGTACTTGGGGCATTAAGGCGAGGGAGATTTGATTTAGGCTATTGGCGCAAGTACGATCATAAAAGCGATACAGAATGCCAATTTACAAAATTAGCAGATGTAATAACAACACCATCCAAAACAATGAAAGATTGGGTTGTAAAAAATTGGGAAATGGATGCTTCTACAATTGTAGTAATACCGAACCCATTTACGCCTCCATTAGCACTTTTACATTTGCCTATCCATAAAGAGGCAATACATAAAAAAATTGTTTTTTTTGGAAGACTAAATGTGCTAAAAGGACTTGTTAATGCCACCCTAGCTATGAAAAAAATTTTACTAGAATATCCTGAATATGGTTTTACTATAATTGGAGATGATGGACCAGGTCCATACAATAAAGTGACCATGCGCCAGTGGATGCAATTACAATTTGAAGAAGTGAAAAAGCAAATCACTTTTTTGGATGGGCAAACTTATGAAAAATTACCATTGGCAATAGCAGATGCTGAAATAGCTTTACTGCCTAGCTTGTTTGAAAGTTTTTCATATACATGTGCTGAGGCAATGGTAGCTGGTAAAGCAGTTGTAGGAACTATTAATACTGGTATGGAAGATATTATTGAACATAGTAAAAATGGAATATTGGTTAATGCTGAAAATATAGAAGAAATATACAAAGCGACTAAGCAATACATAGATAATAATGAACTACGATATATAATTGCAATAAATGCAAGAAAGGATATTTCTATAAAATATGATGCAAGTACTATTGGTAATCAATACATCGATTTTTACAAAAGTGTGATGCCAAATTTTGAGTAAAATTCAAATATATCATTTTCACAATGGGGCTAGCGGCGGCGTTTTATCTGTTATCAAAAATTTACTTAGATTTTCTGTAGATGAGCATGTAGAAAACCATGTCATACACGCTGTTAATAAAAAGCGCTATCCCGAATTTAAAATTGAACCAATAGAAGGAGCGGTTTCACAACAACTTTATTTTTATTCGGCCAACAATAATTTTTATTTTACTTGTAGGCAACTGGCAAAATTACTACCAAATGATAAAGCTATTATCGTAGCTCATGATTGGATAGAGCTTGGTATGGTAAGTAACTTGGGGTTACAAAACAAAGTTGTACAAATTGTACATGGAAATTATGAATATTATTACAACCTTGCGCAAAGCCACAACCCAATTGTAGATACCTATATTTGTATCAGTCCCAAAATATTTGCTACGCTTCAAGAAAAATTGCCAACAAGAAAAGAAGATATTTTTCAGTTAAATTTTCCTGTACCAAGCGTTAATAAAAAAAATACATTTGGAGATAGCTTGCAACTTTTTTATGCAGTAGGGAATTTGAAAGATGAAAATAAACAATTTCAAACTATTCTTAATATTGCCCAAGCATTATCCAAAGAAAAAGAAAAATATTTTTTTGTAATTGCTGGTAATGGATATAACCAAGATGAGTTTAAAGCTATATGGCCACAGTCTATGGTTAATAATGTAAAGTATTTAGGCTTAGTAACAAATGATGAAATAATTCATTTGCTTCCCAAGCAAGATGTTTTTCTACTTCCATCGCTATCAGAGGGGCTGCCTGTTTCATTGGTAGAAGCTATGAAAGCTGGAGTAGTCCCATTAGTTACAAATTGGAAAGGGGCTACAAGTGAGTTGGTAATCGAAAATCAAACAGGGTTTTATTTTGAGATAGGTGCTACACATGATTATGTGCACACAATAGTAACACTAAATAAGAATAGACATTTATTGCAACGTATTTCTGAAAATGCTAATGAAAAAGCCAATCTATTATTTGATCCGATGCAATGTGTAAAAAAATTTGAACACTTGTTTGGCGAAATTTTTAGAAAAAAGACAATGGTAAAAATTGCTTTTAAAGCTTATGGTAGTAGATTGGATAATATGCTTTTTCCAAATATTGTAACTAAATTTTTTCGTTCTTTTGGAATAGCCATAAATCTAATATTTTTATCAATTTGAAGCAGGTATTAAAAATAAAATTTGTAGATTTTTGGAATGGTTTTCATTCCACTGAAAATTATTTTTTTAATTTGCTTTCGCTAAACTACGAGGTTGAGATATCAGATACTCCTCAAATGTTAATTTACTCTTGTTATGGTAAAGAATATTTAAAATACAATTGCACTAAATTATTTTATACAGCTGAAAATTTAAGGCCAGATTTTACAGGATGCGACTATGCTATTACTTTTGATTACAATAATGATATTCGCCATTTTAGATTGCCTTTATATGCAATTTATATGGATAATGAAACCTCACAGCTGCAAATGCAAAGAAATTATACGAAAGAGGAGGCATTAGATATTTGGAAAAGTAAAACAAAGTTTTGCTGTATGGTTGTGTCTAATGGGCAATCTAAAAAACGACTAGATTTTTTCAATAAACTTTCGAAATATAAAAAAGTAGATTCTGGGGGTAAAGTAATGAATAATGTTGGCGGGCCAGTAAAAGATAAAATGGAATTTATAAAAGATTATCGTTTTGTGATAGCGTATGAAAATGCTAGTAATGCAGGTTATACAACGGAGAAATTGATTGAACCTTTTTTAACCAATAGCATACCCATTTATTGGGGCAACCCTTTAGTAACAAAAGATTTTAATGAAGCTAGCTTTATTAATTTGAATACATCGAAAACGGAAGAAGATTTAATCAAAGAAATAATTGCTATAGATAATGATGAACAAAAAGCTGTAGAAATGCTGATGCAACCAAAGTTTTTAAATGGAATTGTGCCTAATGATATATCTAAGGAAAGGCTATCTTTATTTTTTGATATGGTGGTAAATGAATCTTACAATAAGATACCAGTTTCTAAAACATGGAAAAATAAAATTCATTTAGTTAAGATATATTTTTTACATGTTAATTCAATTAAAATTTTTTATTACGCAAAAATAAAAAACTATTTCTCTAATCTTTTCCATGCAAAGCCTTCTGTTGAATAATTTACCCTTAGTGAGTGTTTTAATGACTGCCTATAATAGAGAAAAATATTTAGGCGAAGCTATTGAGAGTGTGCTTGCATCTAACTATAAAAATTTTGAGTTAATTATTGTTGATGATAAATCTATTGACAAAACTATAGTTATTGCAAAAAAGTATAAAGAAGAAGATAAACGCATTTTTATTTATGAAAATGAAATAAACTTGGGGGACTATCCTAATAGAAATAAAGCAGCAAGCTACGCAAATGGCAAATATCTTTTTTATGTAGATTCTGATGATACAATTTATCCAGATACTATTGAGTATTGTGTAAGTAATATGGAGAAAAATAGTGCTGCAGATATGGCGATGGTTTATCAGATAGAAAAAATACCAGCGCCAATTTTGCTTACCTCAGAAATGGCTTTACGCAATCATTTTTTTAAAGTTCCATTTTTAGTAATTGGGCCTGGGGGTACTTTTTTAAAAAAATCTTTCTTTAATTCTCTAAACGGATATACTACATTCTATGGCCCTGCAAATGATATGTACTTTAATTTGAAGGCAGCTAATGAAGGCACAATATTATTACTACCCTATGTTTTTGTAAATTATAGAAGGCACAGTGGTCAAGAAATTAATAACACGGATAGTTATCTGGTAAACAGTTATTCTTTTTTAAGGGATGCACTTGTTAATTTAAATTTAAAATTAACTGATAGAGAAAAAAAATGGCTAAGTAAAAAAAACAAACGTCGGTTTGTTGTTAATATGTATAAATATTTTGTAAAATCTTTTAGTGTTAAAAAATCTCTGGATAAAATAAGTAAAGCAAATTTTAAATGTAAAGATGCATTTGTAGGAATTTTTCATTTTGATTAATATTTTTAATAACATAAAAAGATAATGGCAATAGAAAGAATTGTTCCAGGAACAGTAGAATGGGAAGCATATTATGCAAATCATATTTGTAGATACGCTTTTGCTAAGAATTGTTTGAATGATAAAATGCCAACTAAAATACTTGATGCTGCATGTGGTGTTGGATATGGTAGCCATTATTTAGCTAGTAATAGTATGTGGAATATCACAGCAATTGATAGATCTAAAGAGGCATTGGCAATTGCAGCAAAAAAATTCGAAAAATCGAATATTTCTTTTTTGGAAGATGATTGTCATACTTTAGACAAAGCTTCTGCATTTGCAGCTTTTGATGTAGTAATAAGTTTCGAAACTTTAGAGCATTTGCCAAAACCTGCATCTTTCGTTAAAAATTGTTTTGCAAATTTAAAGAAAGAGGGTAAACTAATTATCAGTACTCCAAATCAAACTGTGAGTAGTCCTAACGGGCTTAACTGGGAATTTCATGAAAAAGAATATACAGCAATTGAGCTACATGATTTACTAGCCGAGCAGGGCTTTTCAAATATCTTAATTTATGGGCAAAAAATTACTAGTATAGGAAAAATGCGAAGTGAATTTAGGGCAGAATTAAATAAAATTAATAGTAACCCATTTGTGCGCTTAGGAAAGTATATTCAAAAGATTTTTAGAGGAAGAAATTTTAATGCAATACTTCCTGAGCAATTAGAAGATTTTGAAATTGTGTTATATAATGATTTTGAGAAAATAATTGGGGAAGGAGAAAATGGCCCCTTTGTATTAATTGCAGTATGCGAAAAAAAATGAAAGTAGTTCATGTTTTAAATCATTTTTTGCCACAGCAAATTGCTGGAACTGAAATTTATACAGAGGCGCTAGTAAAAGGATTACAAAATAATGGAATTGATTCTTTTGTTCTAATTCCTAATTTTGGTAAAACAGTAAACGAAGTATATATTCATGACGGAATAAGAGTGGTTAAATATGCTGAGCCATCTGTAATTGATAGATCACTAATAATGGGTTTTTCTACCCCAAAAGGCTTGCAGTATTTTAAAGAAATATTGGAAGAAGAAAAACCTGATATTATTCATTTTCAGGAATTGGCAGGTAGTAATGGAATAACGATCAGCCATGTTCTAGCAGCTAAAGCAGCCGGCTTTAAAATAGTAATGACTTTTCATTTATCATTTTATAGTTGTAAAACTGGAAATTTGATGTACAAAGACAAAGATTTTTGTGATGGAGTAATTAATATAAAAAAATGCACGGAGTGCTATTTTTATACAACAAAAAATAACACTTATATTTCAAATTTTTTAAAGCCCTTTAGCAATTTTATATTTAAAACTGGTATTGATGTATCTAAATGGAAAAATAAATTTGGTACAGCATTAGGGTTCCCTTTTGTAATTCAAAAATTTCAGGATAATCTTTTTTTGCTTGCAAATGTGGCGGATCAAATTGTTGTTTTAACAGATTGGTATCAAAAAATTTTATTGGCTAACCAACTGCCTGTTAATAAAATTAGTGTTATAAAACAGGCATTACCAATAATTGCAATACCGAAAATTTCTATACAGGCAAAAAATAAAATAGGATTAAATATAATTTTTTTAGGTAGAATTTCAAAATTTAAGGGGCTTGATTTATTGATTAATGCAGTAAAAAATATTAAAGGAAATGTACAATTAGATATTTATGGGCAAGAAAGCGATATGCCGTATTTAGCTAAATGTAAAGCACTTTCTGAAGGTATGAATAATATATTTTGGAAAGGCATTCTTCACCCAGGCGAAGTTACCAATTCCATAGCTAGGTATGACATATTATGTTTGCCATCTACATTTTCTGAAATGAGTCCATTAGTAATACAAGAAGCTTTTGCTGCAAATACCCCTGTTGTAGCTTCAAATGTATATGGCAATTCGGAGCAAATCTCTGATGGGGAAAATGGTTGGCTATTTAAATTCAAAGACAGTAATAGTTTATGTAGTGTTCTTCAAAATTTAATAAATAACCCGCATTTAATAGATGTGGCGAAAACGAAAATTCCCAATGTAAAGTCTTTTTCTACTGTTGCAGAAGAGTATATAAAACTGTATGAAAAAATTTTAGTTTCAACATAAATGTGTTGATGATTATATGAAAAAAATAGTTCTCATAACTACTACACAGCCATCGGCTAATCCTCGTTTAGTAAAAGAGGCAAATACTTTTGCGGAAAACGGTTATGCTGTAATGGTGCTTTATTGTTATGTAGCAGATTGGGCTCAAGCATTAGATAATGATATACTTCAAAATGTAAAATGGACTTACAAACAAATTGGAGGGAAGGATAGAGATTCTTTTGCGTATAAAGCAAGTAGGTACTTATATGCGGGATATAAATTTTTAAATAAAAACTTAGGCGTATCTTTTTTTTCCGAGCAAGCTCATGCGAGGTGTTATAAAGCATTATTAAAAGAAGCCATAAAAATGCCTGCAGATTTTTACATTGGCCATAATCCTGGAGCTATGGCAATAGCAGCAAATGCAGCAGTGGCAAACAATGCAAAGTGCGGATTTGATTTTGAAGATTACCATAGAGGAGAATTTTTAGATAGTAACAGTATTGAAGTGAAAAGACAAATTTTTATAGAGAAGAAGTATATAGATAAATTTGATTATTTAAGTGCTGCAAGTCCGTTGATAAAAGAAAAGGTATTGCATAATTTCACTTTACTTAAGAATCCTTTCATTACTATACTAAATTGTTTCTCTTTAAAAGATAAACCTGCTTTTATAAAATCAAACAGGGATGAAAATGCTTTAAACTTATTTTGGTTTAGCCAGCATGTAGGCCAAAATAGGGGCTTACAAATAATTTGTGAAGCTTTAAAAGAAATAAATGACGACACTATTCATCTCACACTAGCAGGTAATTATACAAATGATATTAAAGATTATTTTATAAATATGATGAAAGGCTTAGAAAAAAACATTCATTTCGTAGGATTAATTCCACCCAGTAAACTTATATCTTTTTCATCCACATTTGATGTTGGTTTAGCTTTAGAACCTGGTTTTTCGGAAAATAACAATCTTGCACTATCCAATAAAATTTTCACTTACTTGCTTGCAGGCAATGCTATTATTTTTTCTGAAACAATTATGCAAAAAAAATTTAATGATGCTTTTAAAGTTGGGCTATCTTTTCCTTTGAATGATAAGGAAGCCTTAAAAAATTGCATTGCATTTTTCAATGACGACGAAAATTTATTAAAGCAACGTAACTATAACTACAGTCTCGCAGCTCAAAAACTGAATTGGGAAAATGAGGCGAAAATATTATTAGAAATTATTAATTGAAAAAAATTCTAATTATATATCCTCACTTTCCACCATCAAACCTTGCAGGTGTACATAGGGCTAGGCTATTTGCCCAACACCTACCATCATACAGTTGGGAGCCAGTAATACTTACTGTGCACGAAAAATATTATGAGGAAAAACTAGATTATAATCTTGAGAAATTATTGCCAAATAATTTGCGAATTGAAAAAGTAAAAGCAATCCCAATTGGTAAAATACGTTTTGTTGGCGATATTGGGTTAAGGGGTTTTTTTCAGTTACATAAAAAAGCAAAACAGCTTATAACGTCAGAACATTTCGATTTTTTATTAATACCAATTCCGTCTTTTTATTGTGCACTTCTTGGGAGATGGTTACATAACAACACTGGTATAAAATATGGAATAGATTATATTGACCCTTGGGTACATCAATTTCCTGGTAGCAACAAAATTTTTAGTAGGCATTGGTTTAGTACAAAGCTTGCCAAAATATTAGAGCCGATTGCTGTAAAAAAAGCATCTTTAATTACAGGGGTAGCAGAAGGATATTACAAACCTGTTATTGAACGTAACCCACATTTAAAAACTACTGCTATTTTTGGTGCAATGCCATATGGTGGAGAGAAAGAAGATCATGAGTTTTTAAAAAAAATAGATTTGCAACCATACTTGTTTTTAAAAAAAGCAGATAAGATTCAGTTTGTTTACGCTGGAGCAATGTTGCCGAAAGCTTATTTACCATTAGAATTAATTTTTAAAAATATACAAGAGCACAGTAAACTTTTTAATAATGTTGAGTTTCATTTTATTGGAACAGGTAAAACAGCCAGTGATCCCAATGGATATAATATTAAACAACTTGCAGAAAAATTCGGAATTTGGCAAAATGTTGTATTCGAATACCCAAAACGTATTCCATATCTTGATGTATTGGTGCATTTAAATCATTCTGATGCTATATTTATTTTAGGTAGCACTGAGGCTCATTACACACCAAGTAAATCCTATCAAGGGATATTGTCTGGAAAGCCAATATTTGCTGTATTGCATAAAGAAAGTACGGCAGTAAAAATTTTAGAATCATCAGGTGCAGGAATAGTTCTTGATTTTGATGGAGAAGGTGGTGTAAATAAAATTTCTGAGTTTTTTGATTCTTTTTTTATAAAATTTCAAAAATTTGCCCAAGATTTTAATCCTGCAAATGTGGATATGCATTTTTTTAACGATTATTCCGCAAAAGAAATAACTAATTCCCTTACTAAGCTTTTAAACAAAGTTAAATATTCTTAAGTTTAATTAAATGTTGCAGTTGAATTCTACAAAAAACAATTTTGATTTCTTAAGACTATTGTTTTCAATTTTTGTTGTAATAACACATTCCTATTTTTTTACAGGCTTTGGTGAAAAAGATTTATTAAATAATTTAACTGATGGACAAACAACTTTCTCTTACTTAGGGGTAAGAGGTTTTTTTGTTATTAGTGGTTATTTAATTTTTCAAAGCATGCAAAGAAGTAGTAGTTTTCAAAGCTATTTATGGAAAAGATTTTTGAGGTTATTTCCTGCACTTTTTATAGCATTATTGCTCACAGTTTGTTTGGGTTTTTTTGTCTATGATGGATCTTTTTTAAAATATATAAATAATAGAGCCGTTTGGACATATCTACCATGTAATTTATCATTGTATAATCTTCAGTATGGAATAACTGGCGTTTTTGATGGAGACACTATTAATGGCTCCATTTGGACAATTAGGTATGAGTTTTCATTTTATATAATATTGTCTTTATTTTTTCTTTTTCGGAAAAAGCAAAAGTTTACAACTGTTTTTTTGCTATGCCTTTTTTGTATTCTGTTTTTAGGTAAATTTTATTTTTTTGAAAAAATTGGCTCGTTTGGAATTAGGTTTTGTAATTCTATATCATTGAATTTGGGATTGTTTTTCATTGCAGGATCACTTTTGGCTTCTCTTAAAATTGAACAAATGAAGTTTAGATTTGTAGTGGGCTTTATCTCCATAATCTTGCTAGTATTTTCTTTTTATCATCATTATTTTTTCTTTAGCCAATTTTTATTATTACCATTAATGGTTATTTTATTTGGCATATCAACTACAAAATTTGTACACTCAATATCACATTCAATTGGTGATATATCTTATGGTATTTATATCTATAGTTTTCCAATCCAAAGAACCTTAGTATATTATTTTGAGTTTAATTTTTTCACTTTAATGATTGTTTCTTTACTCTTGTCTATTATTTTTGGTTTCCTTTCTTGGAATATAATAGAAAAATGGGTTTTAAAGTTTAAAAGTAGCAGTATGGCAAATTTTTTTATAAAAACAAAGCCGATAATGACTATATAAATTTGTACTATATGAAACCAAAAACTTTATTTGTAAACAAGTTTAAAATTTTAAAATTACATTATAATAAATTAGGAATTTTATCTCTATTAAGATACCTGTTGCAACGTCTTTTTTATCCTAAAAATAAAATATTAAAAGTTGCTATTCCTGGATATTTATACCCTGTTTTTTTAAGAAACAACCCTAGCGATACGCAAATATTTACACAAATATTTTTGAGGGAAGAGCTGAAAATTGACTTAAAAAAAACCCCGAAAACAATAATTGATGGTGGTGCCAATATTGGATTTGCATCTGTTTATTTAAAAAATAAGTATCCAAACGCTACGGTTTATTCCGTTGAACCAGAAAAATCAAATTACGAAGTGTTGCTGAAGAATACTAGTTTTTATAACAATATGATTTGCTATAATTGTGGTATTTGGAATAAAGATGGCAGGCTTAAAATTACAAATAAAGAAGCTGGTAATGAATCTTTTATTGTAACAGAATTAAACAGCAGTGAAGATAATATTGATGCTATTAATGCTATTACGATTAATAAAATTGTGGAAGATAATAATATACAAAATATTGAACTTATAAAACTAGATATAGAAGGTAGCGAGGGAAAGGTTTTTGAAGATAACTATAAAGAATGGTTAGCTATTTCTGAGAATATTCTAGTGGAAATTCATAATTGGATAGATATTGATGCAGAAAAAAAAGTAATGAAAGCAATGGATAATAAGTATTCAGTTACTATGGCAGGGGAGTATCATTATTTTTCTAGAATATGAAATCTATAACTCTTAATAAATGATATGCTAGGTTTTGTTGTTCCCATTAAGCCAAAAGAGTTTTCCAAAGATTGGATGTACGACACACTTTTATTAGAACGAACTGCTCGTTCTATATGTGGTCAGACGGGTGATTTTTTCAAAATGATTATTGTCTATAACGAAAAACCCGAAATCAATTTTGAGCACAAAAATATTATTTATGTTCAATATCCATTCAAGTCTGTTTTGGTAAGTGAAATAGAAGATTTTGATTCCTATGTAAAAAATTACTACAATCCAGCATATGCAGAACGGATGATGGATAAAGGAAAAAAAATTCACTATGGTTGTAAAATTGCAATGGAAGATGGGTGTAGCTATATGATGGCAGTAGATAGTGACGATTTAGTTAGTAACAAGCTAGCCGAATTTGTTCATAAAAATCTTTATACTTGCAAGGCTGGATGGAGAATAAAAAAGGGATATATTTATGAAGAAAATTCGAATTTTATTGTAAAGAACCTAAATATTCAAAATGTAAATGGAAGTACACATATTGTAAGAAAAGATTTAATAACAATACCAGATTTTTCAACAAATATTTTTTGGAATTATTGCCTTTTTGAAGCCCATGGTTATACTTATGATAGAATAAAGCAATTTCATAATGAAACTTTAGATGACTATACTCAATTTGGCATTATTTATATAGTTCACAAAAATAATTATTCTAATATTTTGCAATTGACGAAAAGTGTGTCAGTAAAAAATATTATAAAAAAAATCTTTAGAGGAAGATTTGTTTCAAATAACATTCGAAAAGAATTCAATTTATGTAAAATTAAATCTGGGTTACGCTAAATAGGACATCATATACATTACCTATACAATAAACAAATTATGTTTTACGAAAATAAAGATTCTTTTAATAAAAAATAATGGGGGATACAACAAATAAAAAACTTATTGACATAAGCGTAATTTTACCTGTATTTAATGGGGGGAGTTATTTGATTAAATCTGTAGAGAGTGTACTATCTCAAGCAGATGCAAATTTTGAATTTTTAATTTTAGATGATTGCTCCACTGATGGTAGTAGGGAATATTTAAAAAATATTAAAAATGATTATACTTTTATTTATTATAATGATGTAAATAAAGGATTATTTTTCAACTTAAACTATCTAATACAAAAATCTAAAGGTAAATTAATTAAATTATGGGCTCAAGATGATATCATGTATCAATATTGTTTACATGAATTTATTAGTTTTCATGATCAAAATATAGACATTGGTTTTAGCTACAGCGATAGAGATATTATTGATGAAAATGGAATAGTAAAAATTGAAACAAGAATGGATGATACTCCAAAAATTATTTCTTCTGAACTTCATGCAAAGATTGCTTTTTTTACTGGCTCTATTGCTGGTAATATTGCTAATGTTTGTATTTCCAAAGATGCATTGCTAGCAGTAGGACGTTTTAGAGAAGATATGAAAATATCGGCTGATTTTGATATGTGGGTAAGACTTGCTAAAGATTATAAAACTGGGTTTATAAAGCAAAAATTGATAAAATTAAGAGATCATAAAAATCAACTTAGTAGAAATGAAGCGTTCTATATTTGCCATGTAAGAGAAGATAGGGAAGTTTATAATTACTTATTTTCTTATGTAAACCCAGTATTGAAGAAGGAAGGAAAAAAAATGTTACGTCAACAGAAACTTGTATTTTATTACACATTAATGCTAAAAGCTTTGTTGAAAGCAAGAATTTCAATCGCTTTTCAATTTTATAAGGAACTCATTAAATTTGATAATTTTTTTATACTTTCTTATTACTTTTTTAAGACTAAATTTTTTAAAATTAGGAAGCCTAGTTTTGATTAAAATATTTTTTGTATTTATTTAATGAAGAAGCTAGCTATTGTTACCACACATCCAATTCAGTATAATGCACCTTTTTTTAAAATGTTGCATGATCGATGTAATATAAATATAAAAGTATTTTATACGTGGAGCCAATCGGAATCTGAAAAAAAATTTGATCCTGGTTTTGGAATGGAAATAAAATGGGATATACCTTTATTAGAAGGGTATAATTATTCTTTTGTAAATAATGTTTCTGCAACACCGGGCTCACACCACTTTAAAGGAATCAACAATCCAACATTAATTGATGAAATACAGCATTGGATGCCCGATGCTATATTAGTTTATGGGTGGAGTTTTGTAAGCCATTTAAAAGTGTTGCGATTTTTTAAAGGTAAAATACCAGTGTTGTTTAGGGGAGATTCTACATTACTCAATGAAAATAGGTCTATAAAAAAATATTTAAGAAGAATATTTCTCAAATATGTATATTCATTTATTGATATAGCATTGTATGCAGGATTAGCAAATAAAGATTACTTTTTAGCACATGGCATAAAAGAAAACAAATTATTTTTTATGCCGCATGCAATCGATAACGATAGATTTTGTAGAAATGAAAATAATGTGGCACGAGGATTGGAATTAAGAAAAAAGCTACTAATAGAGGAAGATGCATTAGTTTTTCTTTTTGCTGCTAAGTTAGATATAAATAAGAACGCTTCTTTATTGATTAATGCATTTTTAAACCTTAATAAGAACGACACATACCTTGTAATTGCAGGTAATGGAACTCTAGAGCAATCTTTAAAATTACAATACGGACTAAAAAAGAATATCCGATTTATTGATTTCCAAAATCAAAATCAAATGCCAAATTTATACTCAATGTGCGATGTATTTACTTTACCTTCAAAAAGTGAAACATGGGGATTGTCTGTAAATGAAGCTATGGCGGGGGGAAAAGCTGTAATTATAAGTAATACATGTGGCGCTTCGTACGACTTAATTGAGCATGGAGTTAATGGATTTGTATTTAAAAATGATGATATAGATTCGTTGAAAGAGTATTTGCAATTTTTTTATGATAATAGAAAGTTTATACAAAGTATGGGGCAACGCTCCGCTGAAATGATAAAAAAGTATAGCTACGAAAATGATTGTATTGTTTTAGAAAAAGTTTTTAGTTCAATATAAAATAAAAGATAATGAGAACTAAAATATATTTTGATGAGGGGGCGAAAGGGTTTCTAATACTCTTTTTATTGGGCCAACTACTTTTTACAAACGGCATACTTCTTTTTTTTGGTATGATTATTTTTTTTGTACTTTTTAATAACTTACAACAACCATTTAAGCCAGCTATTTTTACGATAATTTTATTTTATCATTTTTTGCAGATATCTGCTGGTGTATGGCAAAGCAATAATTTAGGAAAAACGATAAATTACAGGTCAGATAATACTACCTATGCAATTTTATTTTCTTTCGTAGGGCTGTTATTTATTTTTTTACCTGTAATTTATTATCAAAATAAAATACCTAAATTATCTCTTGCGCAATTAAAAAAAAGTGCAGATGTTCTCTCTATTGATAAAACCTTTCGGGTTTATGCTATTGGTTTCTTCATTACAAATGCTCTGGCAGGAGTTGCTTTTTTAATTCCATCTATTACACAAATAATATTTAGTTTTGTGAAAATAAAATGGTTTTTATTTCTATTATTTGGATTTCAGTGTGTACTTAAAAAGAGAAAACTAAAGGAGTTTTACTTTTTTTGTTTTTTAGAATTCTCACTTGGATTTTTCAGCTATTTCTCTGAATTTAAGACAGTTGTTTTTTATATATTCATACTTTTATTGTCTTTTTTGTCAGTCATTCGTTTTAATAAATTGCTTATTACTGTTGTTGGTTTTATTTTTATTTTTTTTACTGGTGTATTTTGGACAAGTATTAAAGGAGAGTATAGGTTATTTTTGAATAAAGGAAGTAAGACACAGTCCGTACAAGTGGAGAAAGAAGATGCTTTTAATAAATTACTTGAACTTTCTGAAAAACAAAATGAGAATTCTTTTACTTCTGCTACAGAAAGCTTTTTAGATAGGCTACAATATACCTATCATCTTGCAAAAGCTATGGATAGAGTGCCTTCGGTTATTCCATATCAGTATGGGGCTAATTGGGGGAAAAGTCTTTTATTTGTGCTTACTCCTCGTATTTTAAATCCCGGGAAGGGCGTTTTTGACGCTTCAACAAAAGCAACAAAATATACTGGTATTCAATATTCTGGCATAAGACGGGGTACTTCATTCAGTTTGGGCTATTTTGCTGATGGGTATGTTGATTTCGGTTATATTGGTATGTTTATTCCGCTACTTATACTTGGGTTTATTTATGGTAAAAGTTATTTTTATTTTGTAAGAAAATCATCTAACAATTATATTTTTAATTTTGCAGTAGTGGGTTCTATGTATTTAGAAATGATAGCCATGGAGTCCGATAATATTTTTATTGCTGGTCGCTTATATGTAACTCTTTTGGTTTTCTTCTTACTAAAAATATTTCTCTTTCCACGATTAATGAATTATATAAGAATGCCAATAAAGACAGTTCAAAATTGACGATTTTCATATCCATACCATGGTTTTCCCCTGCCTATAAAGCTGGAGGCCCTATACAATCCATTACAAACCTTTTAAACAATTATTCTAATAATATTGAGTATAAAATTTTTTGTAGCAACACAGATTTAAATAATGAGTTGTTAAATAATATTGAAAAAGATAAGTGGATTAGGTATAACGATTGTACACAAGTTTGGTATTCATCAAAAAATTCAACAAGTAAAAATCTTAAAGCACAAGTTTCGCTTTTAAAACCAGATATAATCTTTATTATTGGTATTTTTTCTTGGAGTTATAATATTGTACCATTACTTTTTTGCAAAGCCAAAAAGAAAATATTGTCTGTTAGAGGGATGTTGCACCCAGGTGCATTATCACAAAAAAAAATAAAAAAACGATTGTTTTTAAATTTACTCAAATTGGTAAGTATAAAAAAAACCACGAGTTTTCATGCCACCGATAATGCAGAAGCTGAATACATAAAAAAAGAATTTGGTGAAAATGCAACTGTACATGTAGCTGGAAATTTTGGAAGAGTAATGTGTACTTCCCAAATGCTTTACAAAGAAGTAGGTATATTAAAACTTATTACCATTGCACTCATTAGCCCAATGAAAAATTATTTACTTGTAATAGATGCATTGCAAAATTGTACAGCCAATATAGAGTATAATATTTATGGCCCAATAAAAGATACCGAGTATTGGGAGCTTTGTAAAAAGCAAATGGTTTTGTTACCATCAAATATTAGGGTACAATATCAAGGAGAAATTAAACCAACGGAAATTGAAAATGCCTTATCACAAAATCATGTTTTTATAATGCCAAGCAAGAGTGAAAATTTTGGACATGCATTAATAGAAGCTTTATCATCTGGTAAACCTATTATTACTAGCAATGCTACCCCTTGGAATAATTTATTGGCTAATAAAGCTGGTATAAATTGTAATGCAGATGAACATGCTATCAGCAATGCCATTAACTTTTTTGCAGAAATGAATGCAGAAACGTATGAGCAATTTGTAAATGGCGCCATTCAATATGCTTCCCAAAAAATAGATAGCCAAGCGTTGCATATTCAATACCAACAAATGTTTTCAGCATAAATGATATCGAATGTAATTGCAAATACAAAATTCATGCGATTTGTTATCGTATTTATAGCAGTATTTTTACTTTGTTATTATGGAGCATTTTTTTTTACAGGCCTAGCAGTACCAGGCGGAAATTATAGCCCATTTGTAGAAAAATATTTTAATATCGCCGCATGGCTTCGATCATCACTTATTCTGACGGCAAAAGCATTTTTATCTATACTAGGTACGGAAACAATACGAACAGATGAATATATTTTGAGAGCAGTAGGGGGCAGGGGTGTACGAATTGTGTATGCGTGTTTAGGTTTTGGGGTAATGAGTTTTTGGTTGGCTTATATTGCGGCAAATAAATCATCCCTTCAAAAAAAAATAATTTGGATTTTTTGCGGGTTGCTTTTCTTATGGATAATAAATGTAGTAAGAATAAGCCTTGTATTACTTGCAGGCAATAAAGGCTGGCATTTCCCTTTTGGTTGGGATCACCACACGTGGTTTAACATAGTTGCATACTTAGCCATTTTTGCAATGATTTATTTTTTTGAAAAGAGTTTTAAAGACAAAAGTATAGAATGATAATAGTTGGTATTAATGCCTATCATGCAGATGCATCTGCTGCCATTTTTGTAAATGGAAAAATGATAGCGGCAATAGAAGAAGAGCGTTTCAGAAGAATAAAACATTGGGCAGGGTTTCCATCTCAAGCTATATCATTTTGTTTAAAAGAAGCAGGAGTAACTTTTGGCGATGTTGATTTTTTTGCCATTGGTAGAGATCCTAATGCAAAAATGGTAAAGAAAATTTTATATCTTTTAGCTAACCCTGTAGGAAGTTTTACAACAGTAAAAGAAAGATTTGGTAATAGAAAAAAAGTAGCTTCGGTACAAGATGAACTTGCTGCTTTATCAGGATTGCCATCTACTGCCTTTGCTAATAAAGTTAAAAATATTGAACATCATCGCAGCCATTTGGCTTCAGCTTTTTTTGCTTCGCCATTTAAAGAAGCCGCTTGTATTTCTATTGACGGCTCAGGAGATTTTACAACAACCATGACGGGTATAGGAAAAGAAAACAACATAGAGGTTTTATCATCTTTAGATTTCCCTCATTCGTTAGGTATTTTTTATACAGCTTTTACACAATTGTTGGGTTTTCCCCATTATGGAGATGAGTATAAAGTAATGGGTATGGCGCCCTATGGTCAAGCAAAATATACTGAACAATTATTTGATGTAATAAAATGTACCGATAATGGTTTGTTTAAATTAAATCTATCTTATTTTAGAAAAGGCACAGCTGGTGTAATTTCTTACGACGAAAATTTTGTACCTATTGTAGCACCTATGTTTAGTAATTTAATGGTAGAAAAATTTGGACCCCAAAGAAAAAAAGAAGAGGAACTAACACAATACCACAAAGACCTTGCAGCATCGGTACAAGCAGCCACCGAAAAAGTTATTTTTCACATGTTGCAACATTTGCATAAAAAAACTGGGTTAGATTGTGTTTGCATAGCGGGAGGCGTAGCACAAAACAGTGTTGCCAATGGAAAAATCACAAGTAACACAGGTTTTAAAAATGTATATATCCCATCTGCAGGGCACGATGCTGGTATATCTATGGGGGCTGCTTTATTTTTCCAACATCAACAGCAAAATCTTAATAGGAGTTTTATCAATTCTGCATACACAGGTAGCAAATTTAGCAATGAAGAAATAAAAATAGCTGTAGAAAAACATGGTTTAAAATATGAAGAATTAAATGATGAGCCATTGTTTGATAAAATAACCGATTGTTTAATAAATGGGGGAGTAGCAGGCTGGTTTAGTGGCAGGGCAGAATTTGGGCCTAGGGCTTTGGGCGGACGTTCCATCATTGCAGACCCACGAAGAAATGATGCAAAGGAAATTTTAAACCTTAAAATTAAAAGAAGAGAAAGTTTTCGCCCTTTTGCACCCTCTATTTTAAAAGAATATGTGAAATTTTTTTTCAATTTAGATGAACCAGTCCCTTTTATGGAAAAAGTTTTCCCCATTAAGAAAGAAAAACAAGCTCAAATACCCGCAGTAACCCATGTGGATGGCACTGGCAGGTTGCAAACTGTAGATAAAGATATTTCTCCTAGGTATTATGCTCTAATAGAATGCTTTAGAAAAAAAACTGGCATACCTATTCTTTTAAACACCTCTTTTAACGAGAATGAACCCATAGTAAATACCCCTGAAGAGGCTATTCAATGTTATTTAAGAACAAATATGGATATGTTAATTATGGAAAATATAGTATTGTACAGATAATAAAAAAACAGTTTAAGAGTTTATATTTTTAAAATAAGATATTGTTGTTTTTATCAATATTCTTATATTCGTTTCTCAATCACTTGCAAGAGTAAATTGTAAAAGATGAAAATTACCTTAATAACTGTTACGTTTAATTCTGAGAAGTACTTGTCTCATTGCATAGAATCTGTGCAAAGGCAAACGTATAAGAATATTGAGCATATCATTATCGATGGAAAATCTACAGACGGTACAGTTGATGTAATAAAAAAATACGAATCAAAGATTGCAACTTGGATTTCGGAAACGGATAGAGGAATGTATGATGCCATTAATAAAGGGATAAAATTAGCAACAGGAGATGTGATAGGTATTTTGAACAGCGATGATATGCTGCATGGAGATGATGTATTGGCAACAATTGCTAAAACATTTGAGGAAGAAAAAGTAGATTCTGTTTATGGAGATTTGGAGTATGTGGACAAAGAGTTTACCGATAGGGTTTTTAGGGTTTGGAAAGGAAAAAAATACAATAGAAATTTATTTAAAATGGGATGGATGCCAGGTCACCCAACATTTTATATAAAAAGATCTGCCATCGAAAAACATGGCCTTTACGAAAACCATTATTACACAGCAGCCGATTATGAATTTATGGCTAGGTATCTGTACAAGTACAAAATATCTTCTTTTTACATGCCAAAAATGATTGTAAAAATGCGTATGGGTGGTGCTAGTAATAAAAATTTAAACCAGCGCCTTCGTGCCAATAGAAGAGATTATTTGGCTATGAAACAAAATAGCATTCCAATGCCATTTATGGTTTCTATTTTAAAGCCTCTTATAAAAGTTCATCAGTTCAATGTAAAAACGAGCTTAGGTATATTTTAATGTTTTCCATTTTTAAGAAAAAAAATCCCATTGCCTCATCCAGTTATTTCCCAATAACAACGGATATCCATTCGCATATTTTGCCTGGTATAGATGATGGTTCTCCCGATGTAGAAACATCTTTAACATTAATAGATGGTCTTATCAAACTTGGTATCAAAAATTCTATTGCCACACCACATATTATTGGCGATATGTATCGCAACAATGCAGAAACCATAAACGATGCTTTAGCAATATTAAAAAATGCCCTTGCCCAAAAGCAAATAGATTTTAAAGTACAAGCTGCCGCAGAATATATGCTCGATGATTATTTTTTAGAATTGCTAAAAAATAAAACAGCTTTACTCACCTTAAAAGAAAACAAAGTGCTTACAGAGTTTTCTTATGCCGAAAAACCATACAATGTTCAACAAATGGTTTTTTCTATAATAACAGAAGGCTACCAACCACTCCTTGCTCACCCTGAGCGCTACGGCTATTTTCACAACGATTACAAACAATTCCACTTGCTAAAAGACCTTGGGTTTTTATTGCAAGTAAACCTCCTCTCGCTTACAGGATATTACGGAAAGCCTGTAGCCAAAGCCGCTGCGTATATTATTAAAAACGATTTGGCATCATTTACTGCCACCGATCTTCACCACGAGCGCCATATGCAGGCGTTACAGCATCCCACAAACAGAGCTATTTTTGCAGAAGTATTTAATGGGAAAAATATGAATGAAGAGATGAGTTTTTAGATAACCTATTTTAAGTTTTGACACTTTATCTACAAAAAAAACGACAAATACTTTTGTAGCCAAGGCAATGATTTACCCTTCAAAAAAATAAGTAAAAGCAAATTATGCTGCGAACGAAAATCGTATCGCAGCAGTGCATTGGATTGTGCCAAGTGCCCACTGCGTAGCCAATGCATAGGTAAATCTGATTTTAAAAAAATAGAAGACACCGTAAACAAACCCTTATACGATCGTATGCATGCAAAGCTTCAAACACAAAAAGCCAAGCGTATGAAAAAACAGCAAATAATGGCAGCTTATGGTATGGCTTTGTGCAAGTTGTGAATTAGTATTCCACTGCCCAGAACCGCTGCCGATTGAAAAACAAATGTAAAAAAATATATTCAAATGCCCAACCTGTCCCGTATGTAACTGCGGGATTGAAAAACTTCTGCTCGAACCACAGCTTGGATTCCGCCTTTGGCGAGACAAGTTATGCACCGCTGCTCAATGTACGTTCCATTCGCCCAACTTGCATAAAACGCCCAGTTATCGGCTGTCCTTTTCTCTCTCCATCGTTTTGATGTGTACAATAATAAAAAAAAATTGTTGCCTTACCCTTTTGGCAAGGCAACAATAAAAATTACAATCTTATTTTAAGTCCGTAGTTAAAAACAATACCGTCAAGCGGTGCCCACACTTCTGTAAATTGAGGTGTGTTGAATGGCGCAGATTTTAAACTGCCATAATCTGTCTGCCGTAAGTTGGTGTAGTTTTCAACGTTTCCAAAAAACGTATAGTTTTTGTAAGTGTATTCCACAACTGCACCAAATGTCCAAAAACCTTTCGATTTTAAACCGTTGGTAAGTGTCTGGCTACTCTTAAATTCATAATCAAAACCAATACGCCACTTGCCTGGAATGGCATACAATAAATCACCTTTCAAACTGTGTTTTGGTGTAAGAGTCAAGTCGCTTTTTGTATTGTTGAAATGATTTGTAGCATTGGTGTACGTGTAGCCAACAAACAAAACAAAGTCGTAAAAGCCAAACTTAAAAAAAGTTTCGGCACCTGCACTTTGTGTATAGCCGTTAGCATTTGCAAAGTTGTAAATGCCCGATGTTGGTGTGGTTTGTTGTAATACTAAAGGGTTGTCTAAGTAAGTATAGAAAAACATTTGATTGAAATTGATAGTAAAATGTTCGCCGATAGGAACTTTATAACCAATATCAATATTGCCACCATACGATTCTTCGGCTTGTGTTGTGTTACGATTTATTGGTTGCACATTTTTGTAACCTAGCAATTCTGCTTCTTGGTTAAAGATGCTTGCATTGCGATAACCCAAACCACCGCCTACTCTTGTTGTCAGCTTGTTTGTCCATTTAAACAATGCCGAAACCCTTGGCAAAATATGCCACTTTTGATTTACTACATAATCTGCTCTAAGTCCACTTTCAATAGCAACCTTATCGCCAATGTCAAAAGTGTAATTACCAAATGCACCAAAAGTTTTATATCCTTCGTCTCTTAGTGTTGTACTTTGCAAAGGCATTTCTTTAAAATCATCTGTGTAAAAATTCAAGCCTGTTATCAATACGTTTTTATTTTTTCTAAAACTGTAAGATGCTTCGGTAAAAGAGGATTGTTGTTTACCTGCAAATTGGTATTCGCCCAATGCAAAAGATGGTGTAATAAATAAGCTGCGATTAAAAAAACTAAAACTATTTCGTAGTGATAAGATTTGTCTTTTATCTAATTTGTGGTCTAATTTTAATTGTGTAGTTGTTCGGCTAATATCATTTACTTCTTTGTAAAAATTAGTTGTTGAAACAGACTCATTTTTCATTAAGTTAATATCGCCACCTTGCCTTTTTTCGTTAGTAAATGTTGCCCCAATAGAAAGTTTTGTTTTGTCAGTAAAATAAAAAAATAGCTTTGGATTAAAATTAAATTTGGTTAATTGCGGACAGTCAGAATAGCCATCTTTATCAGCGTCAAACACTTTGTGGGTATTGCGTTGAGCCAATAAAGTAAAACCAATCTTGTCTGTTTTTTTACTCATAAAAGCATTTGCGTCAAAAGCACCAATATGTGAAGCGTTCAAATGAAATAAAGTTTCTTCTGTGGTTGGCTCTTTTGAAATTAAGTTGATTAAACCCGAAATTGCACCACCACCATACAAGGTAGATGCACCACCTTTTATGTATTCAATTTGTCGCAGGTCAAGTGGTGGAATTTGCATAATGCTCAACGATCCACTAAAACCGCCATACAATGGAAAACCGTCTTTCAAGATTTGAGTGTATCGTCCGTCAAGCCCTTGAATACGAACATTGGCGGTGTTGCTTGTTGCAGATGTTTGTTGTACCTGAATACCTGTGCTATGTGTAAGCAAGTGAGCCACTTTACTTGGGTCCATTGTGCTTGCTTCGTCTATTTCTTCTGTTAGCACTTCAACCCTTGTAGGTGTGTTGGCTATACTACGGTTACTTCTTGTACCTTGTACCACCACTTCAGCCAATTCGTTTTTATTTGTTGATAATAAAAGTTCAATAATGGAAGTATCGTTTAAAGGAAATGTAAATACAAATTCTTTTGTTTTATAACTTATACTACTTAAAATTATTGTTTGAACACCATTAGGAATATTGGCGATTAAAATCTGTCCCTCATCATTAGAGTTGCTACCAATATTTTTATTCTTTACTGTTGCTGAAACATTTACTAATGTTTCATAAGTAACACTGTCTTTTATTACTCCTTTAAATGTGTTTTGTGCCTGTGCAATGCCAAAGGAAAACATTGCTACAAGTGGCAATAATATTTTTATCATTTCTTAAATGCTTAATTTTTATGTAAACCAATAATAGCGGTGCAATGCATTACAAAAAATTGTGGCGAAGCCACATTAAAAGTTAAGCAAATTTTGGCGGTCGCCAAATAGAAGATAAGGCAGTGGAAGAATAAAAGTGTTGTCTTGAAATTATTTTGGATTTGCTGATTGCTAAACCATAGTTTGTTTGTAAAGTTGGGAAAAAGTCCAACACTGCAATGGTAAAAATACTTAGTTGAAAACTAAAGTCGTGATTATGAAACGGTAAATCGTTGTGGTTATCGTGGTCTTTGTCGTGGTGTTCGTGGTCAGAATAATGGTCAGCAATAAAGTCTTTAAAGTGAATATGTTTGTCTGTGTGGTTATGATGAAAATAATGAGCAACCAAAACTGGTAACCGTACAATGTCTTGTAAAAGATCATTTGGTAATTGTATTTGTATGCACAAAATGATTAATAGTATTTTCTTCAAAATTTTCACACCACAAAGATAATAAAATGTCTCGATTTGGGTCTTTTTTGAAAATGTGAGCAGTGTCGATTTTGGGTTGGCGATAACGGTAGGGGGTATGCAGGTTTGGAATTAGAATTCCATCTGACCGAAACCGCTTCCGAATAAAAATACAAAAGATGAAGTTAACAAACATAAGCCCAACAGAATTACGTCCGCCGAAACAGCTGCTGATAGCGATCAAATGCCGAAGCTAACAACGTCTAGCCACCATATTGTCAAACCGCCTGTTGTGCGTAGGTATCTTAGGTTTGTTCTATTGTTTCTTTATTGAACAGTCTGTTTCCTGAATTGTCGTCATGCGATGGCAAGTAAATTGTAGGATATTTTGATGCGTACTTTTTTATCGTGTTATAAGTGTCTTGCGATTTTTTAAAATCAATGTTTGCACCTGCGAATTTATTATCTAACAATTGTTGTTGATTATATGATGTGTCGCCTGCAATTAGAATATGTTCTTTATCAGTTTTGAATAATACAGAACAGTGATGATGAGTATGTCCTGGTGTCGGTAACAACAACAAATCTTCTGTTTTTGTAATTGCATATGCGTTGTCAAAATAATCAATTCTGTCTTTTGAAAAATTATATAAAGTTGGCTTAAACCATTGAGGATATGTCGTTGGCAGATTACCGTATGGATGTTTATATTCTAATTCATTTACAAAAATTTCATTTAAAGGGAAAAATTTTAAGCCGTCTGTATGGTCGCCATGCAAGTGAGTTAATATTACTTTTGAAACTTGTTCTGGCTTGATATTGATTTTAGCTAATTGATTATTCAATTCATCATCTTTTGTGATTTTTCTTTTGAGAGCCATAGCCAATAAATTAAACTTTGAGCCAATGGTTTCATTTTTGTAAAAGTCTTTGTGGTCTGCTTCTTCAATGTCACCTGTGTCAATTAATATGATGCCTTCTGTGTGTTCTATAACCCAAGCCCATATTGGAATAAAGTCGGCATGTTTATGTCCAAGTAAAATGTTTGCCTTTGCAATTATTCCACTCCCTTTTTTGTTTAAGAAATTCTGTTTTACAGAAATTATACCTGTCTGAATAGCATGAACTTTTATGTCCTTTCCATTTGATTGGTAAGTTGAAGTTATTATAGTCGGATGGTCATGCGGCATAATTATTTTTTTATTTCTTGTGTAAATTAATCCTTTAGAATTGCCTTTTGCAGACAAATTATTTGCCATTCCAATACCAATAAAAGTCAGAGATGAATATTTTATAGTGTTCGTTATAAATTTTCGTCTATTCATAAAGACTGTCAGTCTTGCTTACGTACAACGGACAAGTCAGACCAATGCTGATGTGTATTACTTCTGCCCAAATAACGCAAAACCCCATGTTATGCGTTCGCTTTTTTCCGCCGACAAAAAGAGTAGGCTAAAATTCTACTTTGTCTCTGTCACAATAATGTTTCGCAACAGCAACAATACAACTTCCTGCATTATAATGTCCATTTACAATTCGTGAGAATGTCGTGTCTCCATTTTCTGAAATTTGTCTTGATATAACTGGTAAAGCGTCTCCATACCTAATTTTATAAGCCTTGTCAGCTTTTTTACATTTTGGACAAATTGTCTGCCCTAAAAAATTCTTTTTTACTATTCCTGGAATATAAAAAGTCAAGTCTGGTGTGTCGCTTTTAAAAGTCTGAACAGAAGCAACAAGTAAAGTGTCAACTGCTAAACCATAGCAATAAAAGTCAAACGATTTTTCTTTTTCAGGCGTAAATGTCAATTTAAAATTTCCTTGTCTATCAGTAATTGTCTTTGTCAAAATTTTATTGCCACCTTTTACAATAACTTCAATTCCTTCAACATAAGCAGAAGTGTCTATTGGATTTCTTTTTAAGTGTCCCGTTATTTTTATTTGGTTTGTTACAACTTTATAGCTGGCAGCAGTTGTCAATATTAAAATTGTCAAAATGTAATAAAGTAAACGCATAGATTAATTTATAAATTAATGTAATAAAGCTACTTGAGTATATTGATAATTTCTGTTAAACCATTCAAAAAGCCTAAATAGTATTTGTTTTCTTTGAATTGTGGAATTATAATTTCATCAATTATAATTTTAGTCTTTTCGTCAGATAGTTTTTCTCTTACTCCATCACCGTTACTAATTCTAATTTTTCTAAGTTCTGAACTTATTCCAATTAAAATTCCATTATTCTTTTTATATTTTCCTACTCCCCAATTATTATGAACCATTAAAATTGTAGAGTCAAAATATTCTTTTGTTGTAAATCGTTCATCAAGACTTATTATAAGAATTTCGATACTTGTTTCTTTTTCAAATTTTAGAATTATAGAATCTAAATTGTCAATTTCTTTTGATGTTAATATTTTTTCATAGTCGTTTATTAACCCAATTGGTCTATAGGGTATAATTAGTTTTGGCGTTTTTTTCTTTTGCTTAGAAACTTTCGTAATCGTATTTTTTTTCAAATTCTTTTGTGAGTAGCAATTTTCACAGCAGATAAGTAAAGTTAAAATTAGTATAAGGCTTCCTTTCATTTAAAAAATTTCAAGGTTTGTAGATTTTCGCTAAAGTTGCACATAACGGACAGGGCTTTGTGCAGGTTGGGAATTAGTATTCCATCTGCTCGGAACCGCTGCCGATTGAAAAACAAATGTAAAAAAATATATTCAAATGCCCAATTGAAAAACTTCTGCCCGAACCACTGCTTGGATATGCACTGCTGCTCATTGT
>JAYTLA010000079.1:0-6850 GCA_043729825.1 Ferruginibacter sp. | reverse complement strand
GGTGTAAACCACAAAATAGGTGAAGTACATGATGGTGGCGCTACAATGGATTGGATGGCACAGGAACAAGAAAGAGGTATCACTATTACTAGTGCGGCTACTACTTGCTTTTGGAACTTTCCAATGGTAGACGGCAAAAAAATTGCCGATACAAAAGAATATAAATTTAATATCATCGATACTCCAGGTCACGTGGATTTTACCGTAGAGGTAGAGCGTAGTCTTCGTGTATTGGATGGTTTGTTGGCGTTGTTTTGTGCTGTATCTGGTGTGGAGCCTCAGAGCGAAACAGTTTGGCGTCAAGCTAATAAATACAAAGTACCTCGTATTGGGTTTGTAAATAAAATGGATAGAAGTGGTGCCGATTTCTTAAATGTTGTAAAACAAATTAGAGAAATGCTTGGTGCTAAAGCCGTGCCATTACAATTGCCAATTGGTGCTGAAGATAACTTTACTGGTGTGGTGGATTTAATTACCATGAAAGGCATTGTATGGAATGAGCATGATAAAGGAATGACTTTTCAAGAAGTGCCTATTCCCGCAGATATGGCGGATGAAGTAGCGCAGTATCGTCAAGAATTGATAGAAGCTGTTGCTGATTATGATGAGAAGTTATTAGAAAAATTCTTTGATGATCCTAATTCTATTACGGAAGCAGAAATGCATGAAGCAATTCGTAAAGCAACCATTGATATTTCTATTATACCAATGATGTGTGGTTCATCTTTTAAAAATAAAGGTGTACAAACAGCGCTAGATGCAGTAGTAAGATACTTGCCTGGTCCATTAGATATTGAAGCAGTAAAAGGTACACATCCTGATACAGAGGCTGAATTGATTCGTCATGCAGATCCTAAAGAACCATTTAGTGCTTTGGCATTTAAAATTATGACAGATCCTTTCGTAGGTCGTTTGGCTTTCTTTCGTGCATACAGTGGTCGTTTAGATTCTGGTTCGTATGTATTGAATACCCGTACAGGTAAGAAAGAGCGTATCAGTCGTATTATGCAGATGCATGCCAACAAACAAAACCCTGTTGACTTTATCGAAGCAGGTGATATTGGTGCAGCAGTTGGTTTTAAAGATATTAAAACTGGAGATACTTTATGTCACGAAGATCATCCAATCGTATTGGAATCTATGACTTTCCCTGAGCCAGTTATCTCAATAGCTATTGAGCCTAAAACACAGGCAGACGTGGACAAAATGGGTATGGCTATAGCTAAGTTGGTAGAGGAAGATCCTACACTAAGAGTGAAGACAGATGAAGAAACTGGACAAACCATTTTGAGTGGTATGGGTGAGTTGCATTTGGAAATTATTATAGACAGAATGAAGCGTGAATTTAAAGTAGAGATAAACCAAGGTGCGCCAATGGTTGCTTACAAAGAGTCTTTCAAAATGATGGTAAATCATAGAGAGACTTACAAGAAACAATCGGGTGGTAGAGGTAAGTTTGGTGATATCGCTTTCGATTTAGGTCCTGCAGATGCAGAATGGTTAGTAACAAATCCTACTGGTGGATTACAATTTGTAAACGAAATATTTGGTGGTAGTATTCCAAAAGAATTTATAGCGCCAATTATAAAAGGTTTTACATCTAGTATGACGAGTGGTGTGCTGGCTGGTTACCCAGTGGTAGATATGAAAGTGCGTGTGTATGATGGTAGTTATCATGATGTGGATAGTGATGCAATCTCTTTTGAATTGTGTGCTAAGCAAGGATATCGTGAGGCTGGTAGAAAAGCTAAGCCTACATTGCTTGAGCCAATAATGAAAGTAGAAGTGCTTACACCCGATCAATACATGGGAGATGTAACAGGAGATTTGAACCGTCGTCGTGGAATGCTAGAAGGTATGGATACAAGACATGGAGTACAAGTTATTAAAGCTAAAGTTCCACTAAGTGAAATGTTTGGTTATGTAACACAATTGCGTTCATTATCTAGTGGTCGTGCTACGAGTACAATGGAGTTTAGTCATTATGCACCTGCGCCAAATGGAGTATCTGAAGAGATTATTGCAAAGGCAAAGGGTAAGATGAAGATTGAGGAATAAATGTGCAATTATGCAAATCCCGAAAAATCGGGACAAGTAGTGCAGATATGCAAATAAATAAAGCAATGACCCGTTCTGAAAAGAGCGGGTTTTTTGTGTTGGAAATTGTTTTATAAATTTTATAACTTTTTGTTTACAAGCATTTGTTTTTCATAGTTTAATCTAGTTTTCCTCACTTTAAAGGAGTGTAATTTTTCATTATAATTCCTCAATACATCTTTTCACATTTTATATGGTACAATTTTGGCTAATTTGCAAGTACAAATAAAAAGTGATGGTTACAATTTAACCTCCAATAGCAACTAAATAAAAAAAACATGAAAAATTCAATAGCCAGCAAATCAATATTTAAAAATAGCTTTTTGCTTTTAGTCATTCTTTTTGGAAGTAGAACAACCTATGCACAAAAAGAAGGTTTCTTTCGTATGGGTGCAAAAGCGGGTGTAAACATAAATAAGATTGATGGGCAAGCATACAAAGATGCCTTTAATTACAATTTTCAAGCTGGAGTATTTGCACAATTTAATATTACAAAAAAAATAGGGATACAACCCGAAGTAAGTTTTGTACAAACACAATCAGAATTTACCGATGATGCCAATACCATTACCGATGATTTATTTGGGGGTGGCACACAGCACAAAGCAAAACTTGATTATTTAGAAATACCGCTTTTGCTAAATATAAACCTAGGGCCTACACAAAAAATAAAATTGCAAGTTGGTCCAGCTTATGGTGGTTTATTAAAACAAACAGTAGATAGCTTAAAAACTGGTGTAAACAATTTGTATAGAAACGGAGATTGGAGCGCTATTGGCGGGCTATGGATACAATTACCACTTATCAATTTAAGTGCAAGGTATAAGTTAGGTTTAAGCAATATAAACAACTTCAACAATACACAAACTTGGAAAAACCAAGCCATACAAATTTCGGTTGGTATAACTTTATAAGAATTTTTTTTAGAGCTACGAATACACGAATGGTTTTATTCGAGCATCCGTGGCATTTTTGTATTTATTTTATTTTGCTTACATTGTAGTATCAATTATAAGCTATGCAAAATATTCGCCCCGAAGATTTGATTGTTATTGATATTGAAACAGCATCTGTATCTCCATCATTTAATTTAATGGATGAAAGATGGCAAGAACTGTGGCAAGAAAAAACAGCCAAGGTTATTCCTGAGGGTTTAACGGCAGCAGAATTTTACCCCATGCGTGCAGGCGTAATGGCAGAATTTTCAAAAATAGTTTGTATAAGCATTGGATATTTTATAAGAGAGCAGCATTTAAAAATGCGTGTAAAATCTTTTTATGGTGATGATGAAAAAAACATTTTGAGTGAATTTTTATTGACCATTACAAAAATCGAAAGCTTTAATAATCGTTGGTGTTTTGCAGGGCACAATATAAAAGAATTTGATATTCCATTTATCTGCAGAAGGCTTTTGGTAAACAATATGCGTATTCCTGCCTATTTAGATTTTCAAAACATGAAACCTTGGGAAACCAATATTGTAGACACATTTCAATATTGGCGTTTTGGAGATTATAAAAATTATACTTCCTTAAAATTATTGGCTGCGGCAATGGGCATTCCTTCGCCAAAAGATGATATAGATGGTAGTATGGTGGGAGAATTATACCACAATGGTACCGACGATGAAAGGGCAATAAATATGAAACGTATAGCTACGTATTGCCAAAAAGATGTGGTAACTACTGCTAATATTATTTTACGTTTTAAAAATGCATCGTTGGTGAATGAAGAAGATGTGGAAGTAGTTGAATAACAATTGAAATGTCAAAGTTTTGTAAATATTCTATTCGCATACAACTTTTGGCACGTTTTTGCGTCTATATGTGTAAATAAAATTAAAAAAGAAATATGAAAAATTCAAAAATTATTATTATTGCCGCTGCTCTAGTTATTGGCGTAAGTACATTTGTATCTTGTAAGAAAAACAATGATACTAGCTCAACATTGCAAGTAAGATTAACAGATGCACCAACTGCATTGGAAGAAGTAAATGTAGATATTAAAGAAGTGCATGTAAAATTCTCCGATGATTCTTTAGGCAACGATGGATGGGTTACGCTTGCCACCAATGCAAGAGTATATAATTTGTTGGCTTTGCAAAATGGTGTTGATACAGTTTTAGCAACAGGTACTTTTCCTAATAGTATTGTAAAGCAAATTCGTTTTGTACTTGGCCCAAATAACTCTGTAAAAGATAATGGTGTTGTGTATCCATTAACTATTCCTAGCGGGAGTGAATCTGGCTTAAAAATTAAAATAAGTAAAGAATTACGCACCACTTTAGAAAATCTTGTAATAGATTTTGATGCAGCTTTATCTGTAAAAAAAGAAGGACCTGGTGATTACAAATTAAGACCAGTTTTGAAAGTAAAATAAAAAATTATAAACACATTAAAAAAAGCAATCATACATGATTGCTTTTTTTTTGCACATTTAGTATGAGAATTATTCTTTTAGTCTATGTCTGTAAAGAAAACAATAATTTTTTAGTAATGGTATGGTATTTGTCAATAAATTTAACATATCAATTGAAGGGTAAAAATCATTTGAGTAATCTTGGTTATTTTATTTGAATTACAAGACAACAGAAAATTTAATTTCTGATGGGAAGTTAATTTTTAATTCGAATTATTTTATCTCTAACTCTCTTATCCTTTTTATTTTTTATTTTATAATTTTTTTATATGGGCAATGAAAAACCATTACAACGAAAAGAATTTTTGAAAAGTCTGATTGGTGCAAATAAAAAGAAAGAAACATTTTCTTCTGAAAATGCAGTATTTGAAAACGGTGATCCGTTATTTGAAAAATATTCCAGAAAAACTTTGGGTGACAGGCAGTATAGCGAACAAATGGCTGTTCCACTAGAGGATGGTACTTTTTCTGCACGAGTAGGAGCCGTAACCAGCGGGCTTGCACCATATACGGGAGCATGGACGAGTTGGGAAGTAAATCACCTGTTACGACGATTAAGTTTTGGAGCAAAAAGAGCAGACACTACAGCCTTACTTGCTAAGACGGTTTCTGATGCGGTAGATTCTTTGCTTACTTTTTCCGCTACTCCTGCAAACCCATCTCCAACTCCATTATACTTTAATGGTATTAATTATGCCGATACCTTGGGTAGTGGTACTGCTACGCCAGTTGTTTCTGGTGGTGTAGCACAAGCTACAGACTGGACAACTTCTAATTTGACTGGATATCCACCTTTTGGACCTAATTATTCTAGAAGAATAAGTTTGGAATATTGGAATTGGGGAGTTATAATAAATGATGCAACAAGTATCAGAGAAAAAATGCAACAGTTTTGGCATCATTTTATTCCAATCAATTTTGAGAGCTTGGAAAATTCTGAACAGAACTCTGCAATAATGTCTTATGAGTATATGAAACTGCTAAGGCAAAATGCACTTGGCAATTTTAAAACGCTCATCAAGGCAATCTCTAAAACGCCGGCCATGTTGGTGTATCTGAGTAATCAATATAGTACTGCAGCTGTACCAAACGAAAACTTTGCTAGAGAACTTTTAGAATTATTTGCTATGGGTAAAACCCCTACACAAAATTATACTGAGCCTGATATTATAGCCGCTTCTAAAGTTTTTTCTGGTTGGAGGGTACCTACTTTTATTGCAGCTACAACTCCGGCATCAGCTTTTAATTCCGTTTATCACAATCAAACAAACAAGGTATTTTCTTCAAACTTTGTTAGCGCCTCTTTTCCTACAGCTACCATTAATAATCAAACAGGAGTAAATGGAGCAAATGAATTTGACCAATTTTTTGACATGCTCTTTGCTGCACAAGCTAATACGATAGCCAAATATATTTGTCGTAGGCTCTATCGTTATTTTGTATATTATGATATTGATGCAAATATTGAAACAAATGTAATTGTTCCGCTCTCAGCAACATTAATAAGTAATAATTGGGAAATGTTGCCTGTAGTAAAACAACTCTTTAAAAGCCAGCATTTTTTTGATATGGCAAATAGAGGAGTTATGATAAAAAGCCCTATAGATTATTTATCTGGAATAATTAGAACGCTCAATGTAAATACTAACGCAACAATAATTAATATTACTTCTAATCCAACTAACCCTAATACATCATTATTAGATACGCAGTACTTTACATGGAGGTATTTTCAAGATTATAGCGATGGTAATTTAGGGCAGGGTATTGGAGCACCACCAAATGTTGCAGGTTGGAAAGCCTATTATCAAGGACCAACCTATTATCAAAACTGGATAAACTCTGAAACCATACAAAAGAGGGCTACAATTATAACTTCATTTTTATCTACTAATGGATTTACGCCTTATCAAGGTGCACTAATAAATGTAGATTTAATTGCCTTTGTACAACAATTTGGAAACACTATTGCATCCGACCCTGCTTTGTTGGTTAATGAAGTAGTAAAAAGTTTATTAGCTGTAGATATTTTGGCAACATACAAAACAAGTCAATTAAAAAATATTGAATTGTTAAATGGGCAAACAGATAGCTATTGGACAAATGCTTGGAATCTTTATGTATCTACACCTACTAATACAAGTAATACCAACCTTGTAAAAACAAGATTAAGGGTGCTTTTTACAGCAGTAATGCAACTAGCCGAATTTCAATTAATGTAGTGTATTAAAAATATATAATGACTATCCGCAATTAGGTGCAAGGTTTATACCATGCGCTAGAAATTGCTGCTACTATTAATCTATCGAATAGTTTAATTCCAAAATACCTTCTA
>JAYTLA010000078.1:0-23279 GCA_043729825.1 Ferruginibacter sp. | reverse complement strand
AACAAATAGATATAGACGGTAGTTTTAAATATTCTGTAATTGTAAAAGTGCTTAATAGAAATGATATCAAACAAACCATTATTGCACCAAACCCAGTGGTGGACGTATTAAATATTGTAGAGCCAACTGCTGCATTTATTAGTAGTGTAGAAGTGTTTGATAGCAAGGGGGCATTGGTAATTCGTAAAGTTGTGAATTCAGATGAGCAAGTATATAGTTTGCCGGTTTCTTCTTTATCAAAAGGCAATTACATTTTAAAAGTGAATTATAAAACGGAAACAAAAACGTTTTCGTTTGTAAAATAATCTTTACTTGGAGGTAAACAAATAAGATGCATCCGATTTATATCGGGTGCATTTTTATGTTACCTATTAAAAAAAGTACATAATTTATAACTAGTTATTTTTTACCAATATGTTTATTTCTAATGTAGTATAATCTTTTATGAAACTTATTATATTTTTGAAATGAGAAAATTCTTCTCTTAAATGCTGTTTACCTTCTATTACAATACTCAGCATATCTGCATTGTTTGCACTTTCTACACCTTTTGGTACATCTTCAAATACAATACACTCGTAAGACTGTACACCCAATGCTTCGGCACATTTTATATAAGTTTCTCCATTTGGCTTACTTATTTCTACATCATCTGCGCTTACTATTGCACCAAAATAATGACGAATATTTAAATTATCCAATACAAAATCTATATTAAACATAATGGCAGCAGAGCCGATAGCCATTTTAATATCCTGTTTTTTGGCTTCTTCTAATAATGCAGGTAAACCATCTATTAATTTTAAATAAGGTAGATAGGCTTTTTGATATGCCGTTTCTTTTGTAATACTAATCTCATTTTTTTCTGCTTGCGAAAACTTACCAGGGAAAATTCTATCTAATATTTCATCGTTTTTGCCATAGCATTCTGCCATGGCTTCCTCTCTCGAAAAATTAGCTCCAAATCTATTAAAAATTTCGTGCCATGCTGTAATATGATATGGCATATCGTCTATCATAGTGCCATTAAGGTCAAATAAAAATGCTTTTATCATATTTTATTTTTAAAAGTATTGTTTTAGTTTATCGTGAAACTGGGCTGGCATCTTTACTTTTTTCATACTACTGGCTTCTATAAAATACAATGTAGTTTCTCCTTTGTTCAACATTTTTTTTGCTTGGTTAAATATTTCGGTATAAAAAGTAATGGAGTGATTATTGGGCAATTCTTTTAAAATTGTTTTTACGGTGATGAGGTCGTCGTACTTGGCGGGGCGCAAAAAATAACTGTGTGATTCTACTACTGGCATGATGATGCCCGTGGCTTCTATGTCTTTATAAGTATATCCCAATTGCCTGATGGCTTCGGTGCGGCCTATTTCGTAAAACTGTGCGTAGTTGCCAAAATATACCATGCCCATTTGGTCGGTGAGGGCGTAGTGGATGCGGATATGGGTTTCGGTGGAGTACAATTTTAATGAATAATTTATAGTGAATAATTAATAATTTGTTTAATGGATAATGCGGACTTATTTTTAATGAATAATTTATTTAGTGAAGTTATATTGATTATTTTTTGAAATGCTTAAAAAATATTGTAGGCTAAAAAGTATTGTTCAATTGAAAAACTATAGCTGATGGGCTCCCGACATGAATATCGGGACACAGTGCCGGATAGAAGCGGTCCCGCAATTAAAATGCGGGATTGAGGGACGAAAAAAAAGATTGTAGCGTAGAGCCGGAACCAATGTCAATTATTGTATGCAGACAACAGCCCCAAAAAATTGCATAAACTTTAAACCTTATAAACCTATCCAACCTTTCAAACCTCTCCAACCTCTCAACCTACTTCCCAATCATACTATCTACACTTACCTTGCCTGGGCCTACTAAAAGCAAAGTAATAAAACATCCAAGAAATAATGTTGCTGTTTGTCCATCGCCAAAAAAATCGGCATTGTGTACTTTAAATAATGCTACACACATGGTAACAATAAGTGGTATGCATGCAAACCTTGTAAAGAGCCCGATGATTAATATGGCACTGCAAAAAAACTCGGCAAATACTACTAATATGAGTGTTACTTTTTGCCCAAGCCCCATAAAGTCTATCATTTTTGGAACATGCTCTTGAAAGTGTACGAGTTTATCATAGCCTATCATGAGCATTAAAATACCAGCCGATAAACGAAGTAATAGCATAGCAGTATTAAATGCTCCTGCCGAATAATTTGTAGATAATAGTTTTTTCATATTGTTTAAATTTAGTTTTTTTTGCTGTGTTATTGCGTTAATAGTTTTATAAAGCCTTTAACAGAAAAGTAAAAATAGTTTTCATTTGTTTACATTGCAAATTATTAAGTAAAAATTATTTTATAACTTAACGGTACAATCTTTGCAAAGAAAGATAAACCACACGTAATAAGACCATAATTTTAATATAACCTAGCATATGAACAAACGAATATTGGTTTCTATTGCCGCTACAATGCTTAGCTACATTGCTTTTGCGCAACCTACGCATGTTTTTACCGACGAAGAAAAAGATTATAAAACTGCCAAAGAATTTATAGCCAAGGAAGAATATGCGTTTGCCTATCCTCTTATAAAAGAGTTAAAATTAAAATACAAGGCTGATAGAAAAACCGACCATGCCTATATAAATGATGATATAAATTACTATAATGCCTTGTGTGAACTAAAATTTTTGCAAGATATTGGTAAAGATGATGCGGTGGAATATATAAATAGTGTAGACAATGAGCCTCGCCAGCAAATAATGAGTTTTCATTTGGCACATTACTATTTTTTAAAAAATAATTATAGCGATGCGGTAGATGCATTTACGGCAGCGGGTTACGAAAACCTGAGCAACGAGCAAATAGCAGATGCAAAATTTGAAAAAGCTTATTCGCTTTTTAACCTTAAACAATTTGCAGAAGCCAAACCCTTGTTTAACGAAATACACCAGTTGCCAAACAACAAATATTATATACCTGCCAATTATTATTATGGGCTTATTAGCTATTATGATAAGCAATACAACGAAGCACTAAAAGCTTTTCAACTTGTAGAAAAATATGATGAATACAAAACAGTAGTACCATATTACATTGCAGAGATTTATTATTTTCAAGGTAATAAAGAGGAAGCATTGAGCTATGGCGAAAATGCATTGCAACAAAATCTTGATTCATATTACGATGCACAATTGCGTTTGCTTACTGGGCAAATATATTTTGAGAAAAAAGATTATGCTAGAGCATTGCCCCTATTGGAGAATTATGTGAACAGTGCTAAAAAAGTTTCTAAAGAAGTTTTATACGAATTAAGTTTTTGTTATTACACAGTGGGCAATACACAAAAAGCCATTGAAGGATTTAAACAACTGAGCAACGAAAGAGATTCGATGGGACAAAATAGTATGTACCTGCTCGGCGATTTGTATTTGAAAACTGGCGATAGAGCCAATGCTAGAACGGCTTTTCAGTATTGCGCATACAATAGTAGCAATGCATTGCAACAAAAAGTATCTCGATTTAATTATGCAAAACTATCGTACGAACTCGGCTATCAAGATATAGCACTTACCGAAATGAAAGGGTATTTAAATGCATATCCAAATTCGGAATATGATGTAGAAGCAAAAGAGATATTGGTACAGTTGCTGGCACGTACAAGCAATTTTACAGATGCATTGGCAGTGTATCAATCGCTTGGCAAACCAACGTTAGCTATGCAAAAAATATATCCTACCATTTTGTATGGTAAGGCTATCGAATATTTAAATGATCAGCAATTGACTGCCGCCGATGAATTGTTTGCAAAAGTAATAGCAGATGCCAATGCTGGTAAAACTGCTGGCTATGCAAATTTTTGGAGAGGAGAAATTGCCTACAGACAACAACGATACGATGAAGCCGTGCGTTTTCTTTCTTTATTTGTAGAAGCTAATTTACCAACACAAGGCGAGGCCAACCAAACTACAGCAAAGTATAATATTGCCTATAGCAAATTTCAAAAAGAAGATTTTGGGCAAGCAGCAGTATATTTTGAACAAGTTGCAAAATCGGTTTCGCCTACATCATCAGCACTCGTGCATGATGCATATATACGTACAGCCGATGCCTATTACATGCAAAGAGATTATACAAAAGCAAATGCCATGTATGATGCGGCTATAGCTGCTTCATCGCCACAGAGCGATTATGCGATGTATCAAAAAGCCATGATAACAGGTATAAAAAATGCACCTGAAAAAATAAAAATATTAAACAATATAAATAAGCAATATCCTGCTAGTTTGCTAGGGCAAGATATAAATATGGAGATAGCGCTTACCTATATTGCAGAACTTAAATTTGGAGATGCTGTACCATATTTAAATACCGTTATTGCATCTAATAACGGTGGTTTAAAACCAAGAGCGTATCTTAAACTTGGGTTGGCACATTACAACAATAAAAATAATGCAGAAGCTTTAAAAGCATATACAGCGCTGATGAAGACATATCCACAATCGGCAGAGGCAGATGAGGCTACGGATATTGTAAAAGGTATTTATGTGGAAGAAGGCAGACCAGATGAATATGTAGCATTGATGAACCAAATTGGAAAAGCAGTTTCGGTTTCGGAAGCGGATTCGCTGAGTTATACTGCTGCAATAAATAAATACGATGCTGGAGATTGTACCAATGCAATAAATGGGTTTACAAATTATTTATCTAAATTTTCTACTGGTGCCTATGCTTTAGAGGCAAATTATTTTAGAAGTGTTTGTTACCAAAAAAATAAAGATCTGCCCAATGCATTGATTGGGTACGATTATGTAAGCAGCAAAGGCAATAGTAAATATTTTGAAAAAGCAACGCTAGAAGCTGCTCGTATAAATTATTTTGAATTGAAGAATTATGCGGAAGCAAAAAAATATTTTGAATCGTTAAGAACCAATTCTGTAGTGCAAGATAATCAGCTAGAAGCCTTGCGGGGCTTGGTGCGTTGTTATTATCAAACCAAAGATTATACGCAAGCCAATATTTCTTCTAAAGAATTGCTTGCTAGAAAAGGGATAAGTACCGATGATAAATCTATTGGCTTTTTAGTGTTGGGCAAATCGCAGCAAGTAGCTGGGGATTGTGCAGCTGCTATTGCATCGTTTAAATCGGTAGCGGCTATAAACCGCTCGGCTTGGGGCGCAGAAGCTAGGTATGAATTGGCTAGTTGTCAGTTTACACAAAATAATTTAGCTGCCGCTGAAAAAGCAGCCTTGGCTACCATAAAAGAAACTGGTTCTTACGATGAGTGGGTTACCAAATCGTATATATTATTAGGCGATATTTTTATGCAACAAAAAGATTATTTTAATGCAAAAGCTACGTATGAAAGTGTGGCAAAAAATACAACCATACCAGAGCTAAAAGTAATTGCACAACAAAAACTAGATGCTGCCATAGAAGCAGAAAAATCTCAATCTAAAATTGGAAACTAAATCTTATGAATAAAATATTTTTAATAACAGCTTGTATTATTTTTTCTTTGGCTACTAAAGCACAGCCAGGGAAACCACCACAATCTATAGATATTAATTCTACCTACAAACCTGTGCTGCGCAATGCGGTAAAAATAAATTTGGCAGGCGCTCAATTGCCCGCAGATACATCGCTACCAAATTTGAATTATAAAATTCCATCGCAGAATTTATTTTATTCCTATCGCCCAATATCGTTGAAACCATTGGCTTTGGAGCAGGATACGAATTTGTATTTGGGCAATAGGAAATTCATAAAAGTAGGATTTGGCAATTTTTCTACACCTTACATTAGTGCCGGATTAAGCCTTGGCGATGGTAAAACAAGCTTAATAAATTTTACTGGAGATTATATTCAGTCTAAAGGCACGGCAATTGTAAACCAAGATTATTCTCAACTAAATGCAAAAGCAGCAGGTAGTTATTTTATGCCTAAGAGCGAGTTTTATGGTTCTTTTGAATTGAACATGCATACCTATCATTTGTATGGGTACGACCATAGTTTATATACATTTAAAAAAGACAGTATAAAACAACAATTTCAAAATGTAACTGCTCGTGCAGGGTATAAAAATACAAAAGCTACAGAAACAGGTATTAGCTACAACCCCAATATTGAAATAAATCTTTTTACAAATAAGGACAAAGCAAACGAAACCAATTTTATTATAGATGTACCTTTTGAAAAAGTAATAAACGATAATTTTTCAGCAAAGCTGGAGTTGAAAGCAGATATAACAAGTTACAGTACTAAAAATGTTTTGCCAGCAAATATTAAGCTCACCAATACGATTGTTCAAATTAACCCTGCGGTAAATTATCATACGGATGTTATAAAAATTCATGCGGGTATTACTCCAGCATGGAATAATAATAAATATGAATTGCTACCAGATGTGTATGCAGAGTTACCTGTAAAAGACAAAGTGTTTTCTATACAAGCAGGATGGATTGGGCGTTTTGTAAAAAACAATTATAGAAATTTATCTGCTATTAATCCATATTTGTCGCCAGTATTGTTTCAGATAAATACGAAAGAAACGGAATATTACGGAGGCATAAAAGCAAGTGTGGCTAAGCATTTAAATTTTAGTGCCAAGGCAGGATTGGTACAATACAAAAACCTTCCATTTTTTATAAACGATACTTTGGCAAACGATAAATCGTTTTTAATAAGCAACGAAACATCTGTAAATAACTTTAGAGTGCATGGCGATTTTGGATATATTAATCAAGATAAGTTTTCGCTTACTGGTGGCATTACATTTAATGGATACACAAGTTTGAATAGCAATGCACGTGCTTGGCACACTATTCCTGTTGAGGTTACTGGTTCGTTGCGTTGGTGGGCAGTAAAGACAGTGTTGATAAAATCGGATGTTCGTTTTTACGATGGTAGCAATTATTTGGCAAAAGGAAATGTGGCTAAAACATTGGGTGGTGGTACAGACTTAAGTGCAGGTGTAGAATTTAAAGTAACCAAAAACATTTCTGTGTGGGGCGATGCCAATAATATTTTGAATAGCAAATACGAACGTTGGCACAATTACGAAGTATATGGAGCTAATTTTATGGGTGGGGTTTTGATACATTTTTAACGGATATCCAAACGGTCAATGTCATTAAGTTAAGACCAGTCAGACTGAGCTTGTCGAAGTCGGGGTAATTAAAACGATAAACAAATTCGGTTTCGACAAGCTCAACCTTACAACTCGTTCCTTAACTTAATGACATTGCCCGACGGAGGCTAAAAGTCCGTTGGCGATTGAGTGTAGTTAATATTGTATTTCCATTTTTAAAAACTTAGTTTTATTATTGCACATGCAAAAGCTTTTAGCAGATTATCTTTTTCAACATAAGCAATGTTCGTTGCCAGAAATTGGTACGTTGTACATCCGAAATACTTCGGCTTCTTCTATTTTTGGGGAACGAAAAATTTCGGCACCTATTCCAGTAATAGAGTTTGACGAGAACGTAGATAGTTCAGAAAATGTAGAAGCGTACATTGCATTACAAAAGAATATTACTAGAGGTGAGGCTGCTCATCTTTTAAGAAAGATGGCCGAGGATATACAAGCATTACAACTTGGGGAAAGATTAGAAATACCCAATGCTGGTAAATTTTATAAAGATGAAAACGAAAAAATAGGATTCATAGCTGAAGAAGCGCCAACTCATTTTTTACCACAAGTTGCTGCCGAAAGGGTAGTACATCCTAATGATTCGCACACCATGCTCGTAGGCGAAACAGAAACCAACACTGCTGCAATGGCAGAATATTATGCGGAAGAAGAGCCCAGCATGAAAAGTAAATGGTGGATTTTTGCAATAATTTCATTTGCTCTAGCTGCTGCTGCTGTTGGGTTTTATGCAAGTAATAAAAATGCGGATTCATTTTTTGGAGCTTCCAATAAAATTGAAGCGGCTGCTGCTGACAGCACGTATAGGATGTTGCCGTAATATAGAATCGTAAAATACTTAAACTTTTTTGAATCTTTTAATTATAAAAGCTGTCAGTCTGAGACAGCTTGACGAAGACGGGGCTATTTATAAAGAAGCTTTGTTTAAGATTAACCCGACTTCGACAGGCTCAGTCTGACAGTAAAATGGACAAACGATAAAGTTGAACTTTTAATTATTTCACTTTACTGCCCCTAAAAAATAATTAATCTTTACTTTTGCTCCACAATTTTATTAGATGATTACTTACACCCAATGCCCGGTTTGCCATAGCACACAAATACAAGATGCGTTTTCTGCAAAAGATTATACGGTTTCCAACGAAATGTTTGTGGTTGTAAAGTGTACAGCATGTACGCATATGTTTACACAACATGTAGCTACGCAAAATGAAATTGGAAAATATTACCAATCGGAAAATTATATTTCGCATAGCGATACGCAAGAAGGGATTGTAAACAAATTGTATCATGCAGTGCGTAAGCGTACACTTTCTGCTAAGAAAAAATTGCTGCAAAAAGAAACTGGAAAACAACAAGGTAAAATTTTAGATATAGGTAGTGGCACTGGCGCATTTTTACATAGCATGAACCTTGCAGGGTGGGAGTGTACAGGGCTAGAGCCCGATGATACGGCTCGAAAAAAAGCTGCGGAGTTATACAATATAAACCCAAGGCCATCCCACGAAATATTTGATTTGCCACACAATACATACGATGCCATAACCATGTGGCATGTGCTAGAGCATGTGCACCAGCTGCACGAATACATTGCACAATTAAAAAAAATGATTACCACAAATGGGAAAATATTTATAGCAGTACCCAATTACACAAGCTACGATGCACAGCATTATGGAGCACATTGGGCAGCTTACGATGTGCCAAGGCATTTGTATCATTTCTCTCCCGCAAGTGTGAAAATTTTGGTAGAGCAACATAGCCTTACCATTAAAAAAATAAAACCCATGTGGTTCGATAGTTTTTATGTGAGCATGCTGAGTGAGCAATATAAAAATGGGAAAGGCAATATTATTAAAGCTTTTTTTATTGGTTTTGTATCTAATTGTAAAACACTTTTTAATAGAGAGAAATGTAGTTCGTTGATTTATGTGATAGGGAAGGGGTAATTATAGTAAATGAGAATCCATCACTTCAAGCTCTGGTATATTTCTGAAATCTGAAATATTTCTGGTAACTAATGTAAGCTTATGGATTAGTGCAGTTGCGGCAATTATTGCATCACCAAGTTTCAACTTTTTTATTTTTCTTAATTCAATTGTCTTTTGAGTTACAATATCATCTAATGGAATCACTGTAGATGTAGAAATAAAGTCTTCTAATAATTTCATCTTAATAGCTTCCTCATTATATCCTAATGCTTCAATTTTTTATAACTACAGAAATGTTGAATTCGGTGTTGAAAATATTTTCTACAAAATCGCATGCTTCATTCGACAAGATGTTTGAAGTATAATCAATGATTACATTTGTGTCTATTAAATATCTCTTTCCTATTCGTTTCTAGCTTGTTTAATATATTCATTAAATTTTGCTCCTTCTTCTTTGGAAAAAATGCCTTTGTATTTAGCAGAATTATTTGTCTTTACTTTTTTATTTTCTTCTTCAAGTTCATCTACGGCAAACAGTAATACTTCTATCTGCTTACCTACATAATTTTGTGGCACATGTATAGAAATATTTTGCTCTTTCGGTGTTACTAAAGTACGTATCATTTTTAATAAATTTAATTACCAAATATAGTAAATATAAATCAGATTGCTTTTTTCTTAATTCACCCGCATCTCATAAATCTTCGGCCATCTTTTACCAGTTATAAAAAATGTTTTAGAAGAGCTGTCATACGCAATGCCGTTAAAGTATTCTGCTCTGCTTTGCAATTTTGATTGTGGGTCTAGCAAATTATCAAAATTCATTTTACCTACAATATTGCCCGTTTGCGGGTCTATTTTTACAATATCATTTGTTTGGTAAACATTGCCCCATACAAAACCGTCCACATATTCCAATTCGTTTACACTATCCACTGGGCCTGTGTTATCGTGTATGGGAACAGTGTTTTTTACTTTAAAAGTTGCAGGGTCCACAAAATATAAATCAGTACCTCCAGTTGTAATAATTAAATCGGTTCCATTATTCGTCATTCCCCAACCTTCGTATGGCCAAGTAAATTTTTGTATTACTTTGGTTATATCTTTTACATCATATACAAACACATCGTTTGTTTGCCAAGTGAGTTGATACAATTTTCCATTTAAAATGGTAATGCCTTCACCAAATATTTTATCGGTGCCCATTTTGTGGGTCTTTTCTATTTTACCAGTTTTTGCATCGCCAAATTGCAATAAAGAATTTTTAAAATCGCCACCACCCTCATACAGTTTCCCTTTATAAAATTCTAAGCCTTGGGTATAGCTAGCTGTATCGTGTGGGTATTGAGAAATGATGGTATAAGGAATTATTTTCACACTAGAAGCTACAGTTGGCGGTTCTATTATTTCATCTTCGGGCTTGCAAGATTTATAAATAGCAGCAGCAACTAAAAGTCCAATTAATGCGAGTAAAATTTTATTTCTCATAATGTATGTAAATATGGTTGCAAAAATAGGAAACGAGATTCGTAATGAAATTATAAAATAATTTAGGATGCTGTTTTTACATAATTTACATTTCTCTCTTTCAAATATGTCAACACAAAATCAAAACATTTTGCATGTTTCCCTACCAACTCTGGCGGAAAAACACCTTTTTCTTCAAACATTTTATTATCAATCAAATTAGCAAATGCATTGCATGCATAGCCTGTAGTGCGGCTCATAGATGCTGTTTGCGTAGCCACATCAAATTCATCGTACAATAAATAATCAATTGTTTTTCCTTCGCCTTTTATAATAATTTTCATAATGGTAAACTCAGCTTCATCTGCGCCAAGTTTCCATTGGTCAAATAAAAGCGCAGTGGTTACATCAAGCGGGCGTAGCATTTTCCCTTTTACATTTATCTCTTCTTCATTAAAAAAGCCAGCTTGCTTTAATGATTGTATCAATGCAATATGCCCAGGATAACGCAATGTTTTTTCTTTCATATCTGGTATATGCTTCATGGTAAATAAAATACTACGAAGCCCATCGGTGTTAAACGATTCTAATGTGCCAGCGTATTCAAAATTTATTAATTCTGCATCGCTCAGCGCTGGTTTTGTTACCACATGCCCATTCTCTACATACCTTGCTGGACGCATGTATTCTTCAATTACATCTATTGGCGAAAAAGGTGCTTTGTACTCAAAAGGTTTCACTCTTTTTTTAGGAAGCCCACCAACCATGCATTCAAAACTATCTATTTTCATTTTTGCATTGTAATAGCCCAATATTAAATTACTCATACCTGGTGCTACACCACAATCTATAATGGCAGTTACATTTTTTTCTTTTGCCAGTGCATCTAGTTGCAAGCCATCTTCAGGAAAGAAAGAAATGTCTGCCACATTTTTTCCTGCATTTATGATTGCTTCCAATGCTTTGTAACCCATAAAACCGGGCACTGCACATACCACCAAATCAAAGTTTGCAAGCATGGTTGCGTAATTTTCGTATGCCGATAAATTGGCAACAACGGTATTTATTTTTACGTTCGTTTTTAATATGGCCAAATTGCTTTCGCTAATATCAAAACTTGTTACTTCAAAATTGTAAGATAAGTCTGTGGCAATTGTTCTACCTACCATGCCTGCGCCTAATACTGCTATTTTCATAATATATTTTTTATTCTCTAATTACAATAATTTTATCTCCATCCCATTTCACAATTTTACTTGCTACTGCATCGCCTCTTTCTTTTCTTCTTTGTTCTACAATATAGTCAACCGCATTTTTTATTTCTGTTGCTATTTCGCCAAAATGCTTTGCTGTTTCTTTGCCAGATATATTGGCAGATGTAGAAACAATAGGCTTGCCCAAAGATTTTATTACATATTCACAAAACGCATCTTTTACAACTCGTATGGCAATTGTACCATCTTCGTTTATTAAATTAGCAGCAAGATTTTTTGCAGCTGGGTAAATAATGGTTAATGGTCTTTCTGTATTGGCTATTAAATTTTTTATACTTTCATCAGGCTCTTTAGCATAATTTTTTATATCATTCTCGTGAGCCAATAAAATAATCATGCTCTTTTTTTCATCTCTTTTTTTTATGGAATATATTTTTGCTACGGCTTTTGCATTGGTAGCATCACAACCTATTCCCCAAATTGTATCGGTAGGATATAAAATTGTGCCACCCTTTTTCAGCGTGGCCAAACATTTTTCAATATCGTTTGTATAATCGCTCATAAATTTTTATATACATTCATTACGGATGTTGCTGTTTTTTCTTGCGAAAATTTTTCAGCATGTATCAAGCCTTTCGTTTTCATTTCTGCTGCAAAGGTAGTATCTGTATAAACTTTTTGCATAGCTTCTGCCATTTCATTTACTGAATAGGGGTCTATTAGCAATGCTGCATCGCCACCAGCTTCTGGCAAGCATGATACATTGGAGGTAATAACAGGAAGTTGTGAACATAGTGCTTCTAAAACTGGAATGCCAAAACCTTCAAACGTAGATGGATAAATCATAGCTACCGCTTGCTGGTAAATAGCTGGAAAGTCTATTGAGTTTTTAAATGAAGGCAATGATTTTATTCCTTCTTTTTCAGAAAGAAAAATGACATCGCTTTGCAAATTATTTTTAGCGATATAATCTTTTACTATTACTTTATAGGTGCCGCCATCGCCAATTACAACCAAAGGAATATTAAGGTCGTTCTTTAATTGATGCAATGCTTTTACAATTGTTAATAAATTTTTTCTTTCAATGACAGAACCTACGGTTAAGAAAAATTTATCTGGTAATTGATACAATGATTTAACTCTATTTTTTTCTTCTTCGTTTATTTCTTGTTTAAAAATATCATTGCAACTTTGGTAACATACTTCAATTTTATTTTCATCAATTTTGTAAAAATCAACAATGTCTTTTTTTGTTTGTTCGCTTATAGCAATTATTTTATCGGCATGTTTGCAAGCGTATTTAAATTTTCGTCTATAAATCTGTACATCTATTTTATTAAATTGTTTTGGGTAGCGTTCAAAAATTAAATCGTGTATGGTTACTACAGATTTTATGTTTGTTTTACCAATGCCAAATGGTATTTCGTGGCTTAGACCATGATATACATCAATCTTATGTTGTAGTAAATCTTTTTTTACCCAATTGCTACGCCATGCAGCTTTTAATGCAGTTGATGGAAAACGAGAAGGCACAATGGCATGAATATTTTTAAAATTAGCGGCATTAAATGTATCAGTAATTTTTGGAGCAAATAAATAGTATTCATTTTTAGAAAAATATTTTGCTAGCGATGTTACGAGCGTTCTGCTATAATGCCCAAGCCCAGTGGTATTTTGATAAACCCGTTTTGCATCAAAGCCAATATTCATTGTTTTTTATTTGAATGCAAAATAAGTAATCGTTTTAAAAGTTGGGTTTTATTTAGAAGTTAATCATTCCTTCGCATAATGAATTGCTTCCTGTGTCTGACACCTATTAATCAGACTTTGCATTTGCAGGATGCTTGTAAGGTGTCTGACACATTCAAATGCTACTACAATTTATTCAAAATCAATAAAAGTCTCCTGAACATGTGTCAGACACCTGCAAGCATTTTTTTAATTTAGTAGATTTTTTTTAGGTGTCAGACACATTTGGCGTTCTTATAATTCAAACAGAAAAATATTTGAATGAAAGTTCATCAATCTTTTTTAAAGATGATAAATCTAGTGCACAATCTAGTGCATAATAAAAGTTCAACAAAGATTTGAAGATGAAATGTGCGACGCCACTGAAGATCACCATAGCTGCTTCTTTGCCCGTAAACTAACCACAAAATAAAAAATGAAATTTTTTATTTTGTACATTCGCCAAAAAATAATTACTCATGCAAGAAATGATAGAAGCAGCTTTCGCCAACCGTGAGCTTTTAAAAGATGAAAAATACAAAGATGCTATACGAAATGTAATAGAGCAAGTGGACAAAGGAATCCTCCGTACCGCAGAGCCACAGGGCGATGCATGGAAAGTAAACGAATGGGTAAAGCAAGCCATACTCATGTACTTCGGTATTCAACAAATGGAAACTTTTGTGCTACCGCCATTTGAGTTTTACGATAAAATGAAATTGAAAAGTGATTATAAAAGTTTGGGCGTGCGTGCAGTGCCGCATGCAGTAGCTCGATATGGAGCTTACTTAGCTAAAAACGTAGTGCTTATGCCTTCATATGTAAACATTGGTGCGTATGTGGACGAAGGTACCATGGTGGATACATGGGCAACCGTAGGCAGTTGTGCACAGATAGGTAAAAACGTACACCTCAGTGGTGGCGTGGGTATTGGCGGTGTGTTAGAGCCTTTGCAAGCAAGCCCCGTTATTATAGAAGATGGTTGTTTTATTGGTAGCCGCTGCATAGTGGTAGAAGGAGTGCGTGTGCAAAAAGAAGCCGTGCTAGGTGCAAATGTGGTACTTACGCAAAGCACAAAAATCATAGATGTTACGGGTGATACACCCATAGAAACAAAAGGCCTCGTGCCAGAGAGAAGTGTGGTGATACCAGGAAGTTATACAAAAAAATTTCCTGCTGGTGAGTACAATGTACCTTGTGCATTAATCATTGGCAAACGTAAACCTAGTACAGATTTAAAAACAAGTTTGAACGATGCGTTGAGAGATTTTAATGTGGCAGTGTAATTTTTTAATTAGCTAATTTGCTGATGTGCTAATTTGCTAATGTTGGAGCCTACAATAATTTTGATATTTAAAATTATTGTAGGCTTTAATTTTTTTGTCCAAACTAAAACACAACTATGTGCAGCTACATTGGCGACGCTCCGTTCATCGTATACCATTATTCATCTTTTATTATACATTAGGGTATGCACTAGATTGACAATGTAATTTTCGAAATATAATCCACTTTATCATATTTTGTATTTTTTTTGTACAAGTCTTAAAAATAGAATCGATTTAGTTTTTTAAAAAATGCCTTTTTTAAAATAAATATTTATACGTCTATTACTGAGGGTTTTAATTGTCAATTTTTATTTTTGTTATATTTTTATAAACAATAATTTGACATATTTAAATTTATTGTTTTTTGTAAAATACATATAACCAATAATTGGTACAACTTTGAAATATTTCATTCTAATTATTTGAGTTAGAAAATTCCCATATATTAAAAAATGATGAAGCTTTTTTTTATTCTAAAACAATAAATCATAATTTAGCGGAAATTAACTTAAACATCATGAAAAAAACTTTACTACTATTACTAGTATCGGTATTATTCTCCTTTACTGGGTTTTCACAAATGGATAAATTTTGGTCTTCGCACAACGAAAGTCGAGCGAGCATTACTACTGATAAAGCGGTAGCAAGATTATCATTCCCTAAAGAATTTAAATTATTCAATTTGAATATTGCTCCTTTAAGTGGAGAATTATTTTCTATCGTTGGAAACAATGCTGCTAGGCAATCTACCGTTATTTCTTTGCCAAATGTAGATGGGCAATTAGAGCAATTTGAAGTATTTGAAGCTTCAAATTTTGAACCAGCTTTGCAAGCTCAATTCCCTACAATTAGAGCTTATTCTGGTAAAGGTATTACAGATAAATCTGCTACTTTAAAATTAAGTATTTCGCCACAAGGCATACAAACAATGATTTTTAGAACGGGAACTGCAAATGAATTTATTGAGCCATATTCTCAAGATCATACAGTATATGCAGTCTTTAAATCTAGTAGAGATAAAGGTAAATTACCTTGGACATGCTCTACAGACGACCATGCATTAATGACAGATGCAAGTGCCCAAATTGGAAATACGCACAGACCAGAAAGTAGTGCTGGAGAATTAAAAACTATGCGTTTAGCTCAGTCTTGTAATGGTGAGTATTCAAATTATTTTTTAGCTACAAGTGCTGCACAAGTGGCGTTGGTATTAGCAGCATACAATGCGACGCTTACTCGTTGTAATGGTGTATATGAAAAAGATTTAGCCTTGCACTTAAATTTAATTGCAAATACAACAGATGTTATTTATTATGATCCAGTTACAGATCCATATACTACAATGGCTAACTGGAATGCACAATTGCAGTCAACATTAAATGCTGTTATAGGCGCTGCCAATTATGATATTGGTCATATGTTTGGGGCTTCTGGTGGTGGTGGAAATGCTGGTTGTATTGGATGTGTGTGTAACAATTCCAACAAAGGAAGTGGCATTACTTCACCAGCAGATGGAATTCCAATGGGAGATAATTTTGATATTGATTATGTGGTACACGAAGTAGGGCACCAATTGGGGGGAACTCATACGTTTTCTATGAGTATTGAAGCTGGAGGATTAACAAATAAAGAAGTAGGCTCTGGTATTACTATAATGGGCTATGCAGGTATTACAAACCAAGATGTGGCACCGCATTCTATTGATATATTTCATGAAGTTTCTATAACACAAATACAAAATAACTTAGCAACAAAAACTTGTCCTATTACCACTAATATTACTGCAATTAATGCTACTCCAGTTATTGCACCAGTAATCAATCGCATTATTCCAATAAGTACTCCTTTTGCACTTACTGGCTCTGCTACAGATGCAAATGCTGGAGATGTACTTACTTATTGCTGGGAGCAAAATGATAGTGGCACTTCTGCTACAACAGGCACTAATAGTGTAGCTATACCTACAAAAACTATAGGCCCTAATTGGTTGTCATTTAGCCCTACCACAAATCCTACAAGAACATGCCCTAAGTTATCTACTATTCTTTCAGGTTTATTTATTACACCTGTTTTACCTGGTGGAGATGCTGTTGCTAATATAGAAGCATTAAGTTCAGTAGCTAGAACATTAAATTTCAGATTAACTGTAAGAGATAACTCTCCATATGTTTCATCTGGTGCAATTAAGGTTGGTCAAACAGCTTTTACAGATATGACTGTTACTGTAGATGGTACTTCGGGTCCTTTCCAAGTTACAGTACCTAATACGGCAGTTACTTATCCAGGTGGATCTTCTCAAACTGTTACATGGTTGGTTAATAATACTACGGCAGCACCTGTAAGTTGTGCCAATGTAAATATTTTAATATCTACAGATGGAGGCAATACCTTTACGATGTTATTGGCAAATACACCTAATGATGGAAGTGAGCCAGTAACAATGCCTGCAACGCCTACGACTACTGCTCGTATAAAAGTAGAGTCTGTTGGAAACATTTTCTTTGATATATCTAATACCAATTTTACGATTGCAGCACCAGTTAGTGATTTTGCATTTGGTACAACGACAGCTACAACTTCTGTTTGTCCTGCACCTGCAACACTTGCTGTAAATATACCCACTACACAAACTGGTGGTTTTGCAAATCCAATCACATTAGCAGCTACTGCTGGTGTTCCAGCAGGTACAACTGTTACTTTTGCTGCAAACCCTGTAGCACCAGGTTCTACATCGGTAGCTACTTTAAATAATGCAAATACACTTGCTGCGGGTACATATGTTGTAACTGTAACAGGTACTGCTACTGGAGCATCTGTAAAAACAACAACTATTACATTTACTATAACTGCAGGTGCTGGTCCAGTATTAACAACCAACGCTGCATCAGCAACGGTATGTGCGCCAGCTACGGCAACCTTTACCGTGGCTACTGCAGCAGCACCAGTTACCTATCAATGGCAAAGTGCACCTGCCGCAACACCAACGGTATTTACAAATATTGCTGGAGCTACCACTGCATCTTACACAACTGTGGCTACTTCTGCAGGTATGAACGGTAATGTTTATCATTGTATCGTTTCTACACAATGTGGTACTACTACATCTGCAAATGCTGTACTTACTGTTAATACAGGAGCAGCTATTATAACACAACCTACTAACCAAACAGCATGTACAGGCGGTACTGCTACATTTACCGCAGCAGCCTCAGGTACTGGAGTAACATATCAATGGCAATCTGCTACAGCAGCAGGTGGGCCTTGGACAAACGTAGGTACAAATAGTACATCATATACAACAGCACCACTAACTGTAACAACACCTACCTTCTACCAAGTAGTTGTAACAACAACAACTTGCCCGGCAACAGTTACTTCTAATGTGGTAACACTTGGTGTAAGCGTAACAACAGCTATTAACACGCAACCAACTGCACAGACTGTTTGTGCAGGAGCAACTGCTACATACACTGCAGCTGCAGTGGGTACTGCCATTTCGTATCAATGGCAATCTGCTACAGCAGTAGGTGGCCCTTGGACCAACGTTGGCACTAACAGTGCTTCTTATACAACCGCAGCTACTACAACGGGTATGAATGGTATGTTCTTTCAAGTAGTTGTAACTGGTTCATGTAACACAGTAACATCTACACCAATGATGCTTACAGTAAATACAGCAGCAGCAATAACAACTCAACCAACAGCTGTAATTTTATGTAACGGCGTGGCTGCAACATTTACTGCTGCAGGTTCGGGTACGGGCGTTACATATCAGTGGCAGGTATCCACCACTGGCATTGCAGGTACATATGCTAACGTAGTTGGAGGTACAGGTGCTACAACTACATCATATACAACTGTGCCAACAATACCATCTATGAATGGTAATTATTATCGTTTAGTAGCTACAACAACAACTTGTGCCGCCACTGTAAATTCTACTGCTGTATTGCTTACTGTAAACACTGTAGCTGTAATTGGTACACAACCAACAGCACAACAGGCTTGTATTCCTCAAACGGCTACATTTAACGTAGCTGCTACAGGTACAGGACTTACTTACCAATGGCAAGTAGCACAAGCTGCCACGCCTACAGTTTTTGTTGATATTACTGGAGCTACAAGCGCTAGTTATACAACAGGCGCATCTGCATTAACCATGAATGGAAACATTTATAGGGTTAGTATTTTGAGTACATGTTCTCCAACTACACCAACAGTGTCGAATGGTGCATTGCTTACAGTTACAAACCCAGTTGCTATTACTTTACAACCAACTTCAACTAGCGGTTGTATTGGAGATAATTATTCATTCACTTCAAATGCATCTTCACCTGGTAATAATATTACTTACCAATGGCAAACTTCTCTTACAGGAGTTGCAGGTTCATTTACAAATATTGCTGGTGCAAATGGAACAGCAGTTGGTACTGCCAATGCAACATATGCAATTACTGCTGCACCTTCTTTTTTAAATAATACTTATTACAGAGTATATTTTTCTGTTCCATGTGGTACTGGCATATCTGCAGATACAAGTGCTGCTGGTAAACTTACCATGAGCCTTAGACCAAGTATTGTGCTAACAAGAGCTGCAGTATCTAATATTAACCCAACTGTAAATACTACATTAACTACTACGGTAAGCCCAGCAGGGGGTAACTTTATTTTCAATTGGAAAAAGAATGGAGTTGTAATACCAAATACTTTGGCTACAACTTCTATTGTTGTTCCTGTAGATGATGATGGAATTTATACTGTAACACTTACTGATCCTACAACTGGTTGTACAAGTGCCGTATCTACCGTTACTACTAACACACTTACAAGTGATAACTTGTTGCTTGATAGAGTATTTATTTATCCTAACCCAGTTAGTACAATTATGAATGTAAGGTTTAATACATCTAATAGTGCAACAAGAGGTACAATGCTTAATATTTATGACGAAAAAGGTGCAAGAGTAATGTCTAAACAATATGCTATTGTTGGTACCCTAGGAAGAATGGATGTGGACATGAGCAGATTACCAGAAGGGACATACATGGTTTACATCATGGATGCTACAGGAAAAAAACTTGCAACTGGAAAAGTGATTAAAGTTCAATAATATACTTCGTTATAATACATTAAAAAGGCTGTCCATTTGGGAAGGCACTTAAAAAGTCTTTTTAAAGTTCTAGATAAAAAGGAGTAGAAAACTAAGGTTTTCTGCTCCTTTTTTTTGTATCTTAACGTATCAGTAAAGAGGAAAAAAATTTTATTACAACAACAAAAAATTCAATTAAGTAGCTATTCCTCCTTCTATGATTTAATAGTAACCAAGGAAAATTTGCTTAGGAAAATTAATAAGGTTGTAGAAAAGAAGAAGACAAGTTTGATTACAATAAAGATGCTGATATGTTTGTTTGTCTTTCGGGTCATATAGCAATACGAAAAGCATGTAAAGGCAAAAAGAATGTTGGAACTAACCAAGTGAATACTTATTATTTTGATGTAGAAAAATGTAAATCCTATCCTTTAAAAAATGGCTGTTATAAAGATTGTGCAAAAACAAAAAAGTATTTATTAACTATAAAATCAACCATACATCAGCAACAACTTATTTTTCAGGAAACAGAACATTACCTTCAAAATTAAAAACATGGATACAAGATAGAAGCAAAAAATAGTGAGTTGAAAAATATACATGGTTATGACAGAGTAATATCTTATAGCATAAATAATATGCAAATGCAAGGGGCAATGGCAATTTTACAATAAACTTAAAAAGAATCATTAAACTAATGTAATGAATGAAAAAAATGCTAAAAAGTAATATAAAGCTCTTTTTTATATTAGGGCCATATGCAGCTCCAAGAAGATCAATTCCGAAAGTCTTAGCATAAAAAAATCGAATAATTAGTCGTCCCTCAAAAAGTCACTTTTAATTTTTGTGCATAAAAATTCTTACAAACCCCTATAAAATATTTGTAGAGGAGTAACCGCCTAAAAATTGCCTCTGTACGCCAGAGGTTCATTCGTCGTTTAAAGTTCATTGCAGCTGCAGCAAGTATTAAATTCATGTTGTCTCCAAGTATTCCTTTTAAGTAATTTCTACACAGACGATAGTCCTGTTTTAGGTGTCCGATAATTGGTTCTATTGCTGCTCGTTTACTATGCTTTTTTCGTTGTGCCTTTGTTATGTTTTTATCAGGCTTTGGAATACATATTTTTGATGTTCTGTATTCCGATTTTCCTCTATACCCTCTATCTACAAAAACCTCTTTTGGTAGTGTTCCATTTAATCTTTCATATTGTTCTAATGCATCAGGTATTGTTTTAGAATCGGTAGTTTTCGGGCTATATCTCTCAATAATCTGCCTGCTATTATCTGTATTCTTTTATTGGCTTTCCTTGCTTCTTTTGCTCCATTTTTTTTCTTCTTAAACCGCTGAGCATAACTCAGTTTTTTTACTATTCTGCTATATGATTGTCTTAGATTAATAGCTTCCTCATCTGCGATTTTCCAGCATCGTTTTATTATTTTTTTGTACAGTTTATCATCTGTTGGATAGGTTATATTTTTTTCTTGAACAGTAGTGTCTAAACTTACTATTACATTAGCATTCGGTTCATCGTCATCTGATTTATTTATACGAATACTTTCCTTTAATATCAATTCTACTCCAGCTTCCCCAATACGTTTTCTAAACGCTACCAATTCTGTTGGTACACATGGTATTTTGGGTTGGAAATTCTGCTCACCACTTAGGTATTGATAGTAGCAGTTTTCTGACCATTGCTCCACTAAATTTTCATCACTTAGATTGCGAACATATTTTAAAATTAAAAGTGAAACCATCAGCCGAATTGGCTTTGCAGGAGCTCCCATTTTATCGCTGTAATATTCTTTAAAACTATTTCAAAAAATAACCAATTAATGGAATTTGCCAACTGGTAAAGAGGATGTTTTTGATCAAGTGTATCGCCTAATCCACCAAAAATATTTAACTGTGGAGTGTGGTTTGTGACTTTTAGCATACATAAATTTGCAAGCTTTTTAAGCAAAACTCAAATATCTTGCAATAATTTTATACCCATTATGTGCTTAAATGTAATTTGGATAATAGTTTTAGACTTTTTGAGGGACGACTAAGTAAAAATCATGTTTTTACTTATTCGATTTAAAATAGTTTTATAAAAAAATACTTTTTCAATGCCCTCAATTTATTCAAGGGCTTTTTTTTCTAGAAAATATTTTTACCTTATCAATAAAAACGTACCTCTAAGATTTATTGCTCTACCAGTTTTATTGTCTTTGAACGAGACTTGATAAACGTAATTGCCAATTGGTTGTTCCTTACCATTATAATTTCCGTTCCATCCTTTGTTTACATCAAAAGTAAAATATACTTTTTGCCCCCATCTATTAAAAATTTCCATCGAAAATTCTTTTACATTATCTCCTCCACTGGGCCTGTAAGTGTCATTTCTGGTATCATTATTTGGTGTAAATGCAGTTGGCATGTACAATTGGCAAATGCCATTTTCTATAAGAATATCTTTTCTAATAGAACCGCATCTATTTGTTGCAGTTACATAATAATTGCCAGCACTATTTACCAATAAACTAGGATTTGTACTAGCATTTTGCCACAAATAATTATAGGTTTGAGTTGCACTTGTGCTTAGTAAAATAGTTTCTCCAGGGCAAATGGTTTTTTTACTAGCTAAAGTAAATTTAGGTAATGAATCAATTCCAATTGTTACTGTTTTAGATGAACTACATAAACCGTTATTTACAGTTACAGAATATGTGCCTCCTTGTGTAACTGTATAAATAGGATTAGTACTACCATTTTGCCAAAGATAAGTAGCTAATGGGCTTGGGTTAGTTGCATCTAAAACATAAGTAGTGCCTTCGCATATTCTAGTATCTCCTATATTAATAGTAGGTTTTGGTATTACAGTAACAATCAAATTAGTTGGAATAGCACATTGACCTGAATTAGGAGTAAAAGTATATGTAGATGGTCCAAATATTGTATTGTTTATAATAGCTGGGTTCCAAGTACCATTTATTAAATTGTTAGAAGTTGTTGGCAAAATAGGAACCGTAGCGCCGCTACAAATAATAATAGGTGTAGAGAAAGAGAAATTAGGCTGAATGACGGGAATTGTAATCGTAACATTAGCAGTTGTATTGCTGCAAGTAGTTGCAGTATTTGTAAAAGTAAAAGTTACAGTGCCTGCACTTACAGGAGTAACAACACCAGCATTGGTAACAGTAGCAATTGTATTATTACTACTCGTCCATGTGCCACCAGTAGTAGGGCTTAGTGTTCCTGTGCTACCCAAACATACCGATGCAGGAGCAGTTAATATTGGTAATGCATTTACCGTAACACTAGTTGTTGTATTGCTACAAGTAGTTGTAGTATTTGTAAAAGTAAAAGTTACAG